>JANYEQ010000040.1 GCA_025363015.1 Bacteroidota bacterium | reverse complement strand
ACTTAAACCAGTGCTACCCACGTAACCAATTAATTGACCACGCGTTACTTTTTTACCAATCGTACAAGCAATGCGGCTCATGTGCCCATAAAGTGTTTGGTAACCAAATCCATGATTTATAACTACATGATTTCCATAACCTTGCGCAAGGTTATCTGCAACTTCTACAACGCCATCGCCAGTAGCATAAATGGGAGTTCCTTGTTCTGCAGAAAAATCCATTCCAGGATGCATTTCTTGTGTTTTGTAAATTGGGTGCGTACGCCAACCAAACCCACTGGTAACGGCATGTGCTAAATCTTTTTGGTTAATGGGCATAATGGCAGGAATGGATGCAATTAATTTTTCTTTACTCTTTGCAAGTTGTACCACTTCGTCAAACGATTTAGATTGAATGTATAATTGTTTGGTAATTCTATCCATCCGTTCGGTTGTGTATTTTAGTAGTTCGGCATTATCGAAACCATCAAAACTACTGTATTTATTGCTTCCGCCACTACCACCGTAACGTATGCTTTTAGCAATGGGTTCGCTTTCAAAAATGGTTCGGTAAATGTTATCATCGCGGTCTTCAAGGTCGCTTAAAACGGTTTCAACCTGTGTCATTTTTTTTTGAAGTAAATCGTATTGTAATTGTAGCGCTTCAATTTCGCGATTTTTCTTTTTTTCGGTAGGCGAGGGTAAAACTTGGCGAGCTACAATAATTGTAATAGTTGCAAATACTAAACCAGTAGCTAAATACGATAAAATACGCCAAAACACTTCTTTAAAAGTTACGCGGGCTTTTTCGTAGGTTAACGATTTGGCATTAAATCTATACTTTACTTTGCTCATTTACAAAGGTTTAAATATAGTTATTTGTTTTATGAAAATCTATACTATTTAGTTTTTTTTAAAAATTTGCTTATAGAGCTTATAATGCAAAAAACAGTAATTTATGCTGTAACCTTATAATTAAATAATTGATTCAAAAGCAATAATAAATATACATAATTAACATTATGTTAAATAGATAATGTAAAATTTAATGCATCTTAATTAAGATACATTAAATTAATTAAACTGTTTTTTTAGCTTTAACATCCACTTTACCGTAAGCAGGACATTTTTCGTGGCTTTTGCAAGACGAAAAAGATATAGCAACAACTAAAGTAATAAGCGATAAAGAGATAATTTTTTTCATATTAATTTTAAATAGTTTATAAATTTACTTATTATTTTTTACAAAAAAAATATAAAATAAAAATTAACACAAATTTAATAACAAAACTATACGTGATTGTTAATAATATAAACCTAAGTTGGCAACAACAACTTCAATCAGAGTTTGAAAAAGATTATTTTATAAAATTAAATAATTTGGTAGAAACAGCCTACGCAAATTCGGTGATTTACCCGCCCAAAAACTTAATTTTTAATGCCTTTAATTTGCTTAATTTTAACGATATTAAAGTCGTAATTTTAGGGCAAGATCCTTATCATAAAACTGGACAGGCGCATGGATTATCTTTTTCGGTAAACGATGGCGTTAAATTTCCGCCCAGTTTAAAAAATATTTTTAAAGAATTAAGTAATGATATTATACCTTTTGAAATGCCTTTAAGCGGTAATTTACAAAGTTGGGCAAATAAAGGTGTGTTTTTGTTAAACTCAATTTTAACAGTGGAAGAAGCAAAACCAAGTAGCCACAAGCAATTTGGCTGGGAAACCTTTACCGATAATGTAATTAAACAAATAAGCGATAAAAAAGAACATGTTGTATTTTTGCTGTGGGGCAATTATGCTAAACACAAAGTACATTTAATAGATAGCACTAAGCATTTGGTGTTACAAGCGGCACACCCATCTCCCCTGGCTCGTGGTGCTTTTTTTGGTTGTAAACATTTCAGTAAAACAAATAAATATTTAATAAACAATGGCTTAAAACCTGTATTTTAACAAAAAAATTACAATAAATGAATTTAAAACGACCTAATAAAAATTTAGAACAACAAATACAATTAGTTGTAAAAACAATGCTTTGCCCAATACACAACAAACCTGCACAAATAGCAATGCCATGCGAAAACGAAGAGGTTGAAGTACAAGCTTGCTGCATATTTTTTAAAAACGATGTAGTTACCGCTGGCGAACGTATGCGGAAAGATTATTTATACAAAGCACAAAAAACAAGAGAACGAGTTGAAAAAGAAAGAATACGTGCAAAATTTGGAAATAAACAATAATACTGAAACCTTAAATATGACCTTTAATACTCAATATATAGATTTTTCAACTACAAAAACATTAAATTCCTTAGTACATAATTATATTAACGAAGAAGAAACGATAAAACCGTTTTATACCAACTACCCTAATACTAAAGGTTTTACAGATGTTATTAAAACCGTTAGTAACCAAATTATTAATAGAGACATTTTAGTAAATGAATTAAAACTCCAAAATAATTTAGTTTTGAATACAAACCAAGCTACTGTAACAAATACTGATTTATTATTGAATAAAAATTGTTTTACAATTACTACAGGACATCAATTGTGCTTGTTTACTGGCCCATTATACTTTATTTACAAAATTTTTAGTACCATTAATTTAGCCCAAGCCTTAAAAAAACAATTTCCTGAAAATGATTTTGTGCCTGTTTACTGGATGGCTAGCGAAGACCACGATTTTGAAGAAATAAATAATTTTAATTTATTTGGTAAAAATATTCAATGGCAAAGTTCACAAACTGGCGCCGTTGGCAATTTTAATACCAGCGAATTAAAACTACTTTTACCACAACTAAAACAAATTTTAGGCGAAACCCCAAATGCAAATTACCTTTATACTTTATTTGAACAAGCTTACACACAAACTACTACTTTAAAAAATGCTACACGTTTTTTAGTTAACCAATTGTTTGGAAGCTACGGCTTAGTGGTGCTTGACGGTAATGCTGTAAATTTAAAAAAACAGTTTATACCGCAATTTAAAGACGATATTTTTAATACTACTGCTTTTACTACTGTTAACCAAAGTATACAGTTATTACAACATTTAGGCTATAAAACGCAAGTAAACCCACGCCCCATAAATTGTTTTTATATGGAAGATGGCATACGTGCTCGAATTGAAAAGCAAGATGATAATTACCTTGTTATTGGTACTAATAAAAAATTTACTGCCCAACAACTTGAGCAGTTAATAAATACAAATCCCGAAAAAATAAGTCCAAATGTAGTATTACGCCCACTATACCAGCAACACATTTTACCCAATATTGCATACGTTGGTGGGCCTGGCGAGCTAGCATATTGGCTACAATATAAAACTATGTTTGCCCAATTTAATATTACTTACCCTGTTTTAGTGCCTCGTACATTTATAACAGTAATAGAAAATAATATAAAAAATAAACTACAAAAATTAAATTTTACCGAAGTTGATATGTTTAAGGATGAACAAGATTTGATTAAAGAATTTCAAATAAATGAAAATGCTATTTTTGACTTAGAAGAGGATAAAAAAAATATAGAGCTTGTTTTTAATAACATTAATGCCAAAATAAATACTATTGATAAAACCTTAAGCGCTACTGTAAATGCCGAACAGCAAAAAGCATTAACAAGCTTAGACGTATTAACAACAAAGGCTAACAAAGCCTTAAAACAAAAATTAGATACCGAAATAACTCAAATAAAAACCCTAAAACAAAAATTATTTCCTAACGGTATGCCACAAGAACGCTTTGAAAACTTTGCTATATTTTATTTAAAATATGGAAACGCTTTTTTTACCCAATTAAAAGAAATAGCCAACCCCTTAGTTTTAAAGCATATTATTTTAAGCGAAGAGTAATAATTTCTTAAAATAAAATTTCAATTTTTTTATCAGGATTATTAATTTTTACGCTTTTTTTATTGTCATTAAATTCAAAATGTACAATATTCATTTGATCTTTTAAGTAATCGTAAAGTAAAGTATTTTCAATTTCAATAGTTTTAGGAACGCTGCAGTTTTCAAATTCAATAAAGGTAAAAATAGCCTCGTCTTCCTTCTCAAAACCAATAATAGTAAAGTTTTTTAATTGTTTATTTAATTTTAAGGTAAAATGTTTAGTAAAATAATCAGCAATAATTTTTTTAGTGGCCTCTTTGTCTTTTGTATTTATCAAATCAATGGGTTGTTTATATATTTTTTTAAGGGCATCTTCAAAATCGCCTGTAAATAATTTAACCGAACCTTGTATTTTTTTTTGCGAAACATTATATTTTAAATCACAAACCCCCAAATAAAAAGGGTGTTTAAAACTCATTGCTAAAAACATAACTAAAACTGTTACTAATTTTAGTTTTAAAAATATTCTATGTTTCTTTAAAATCATAATTAAAGCTTGGGCTAAATTACAAAAACAAATACATTTTTTACCGTTCTTGTATTTTAACGTAGGTTATTTTACTTTTTTACTTATTTTTAAGGCTTATTAAACTAATCTATATGCAAATTAATCCGTGTAATAAAAAAAATAATTCCAAAAAAATAGTTGCCCTTCTTTTTTGTTTAAATACATTTTTTGTTTTTTCGCAAAACATCCAAAATAATCCAAAATCTAACCATGGTAATAAGTTTGAGCAGTTGGGTACTATTCTCCCAACACCTAACGAGTACCGAACCGCTAGTGGTGCACCAGGTAATAAATATTGGCAACAACGTGCTGATTATGTAATTGATGCTACTTTGGATGAAAAAAATCTTTCTATAATAGGAACAGAAACCGTTACCTATCATAATAATTCGCCCGACGCTTTAAATTATTTATGGTTGCAATTAGATGAAAACGAGCACGACCCAAAAAGCGAAAGTAATTATTTTGATGGCAGTACCATTAACGAACCCGTTACCGACCAAGCTATTAAAGGTATAGAAAAAAAATATTTAAACGGTTTGGGCGATAAAATTGATGCTGTAACTGATGAATTTGGGAAAAAACTAAATTTTACTATTAATCAAACCATGATGCGTATTGATTTACCAAAAACATTAACGCCAAAAAGTAAATTAAAATTTATTGTAAAATGGCATTATAAAATGATAGAACGTACAAAATATGGTGGACGTGGCGGTTACGAATATTTTCCTGAAGACGGTAACAGTTTATTTACCCTAACGCAATGGTACCCGCGCATGTGTGTGTATAGCGATTTTAAAGGTTGGCAAAACAAACAATTTACAGGGCGCGGCGAGTTTGCCTTAGTCTTTGGAAATTACACCGTAAAAATGACGGTGCCAGCCGATCATTTGGTATGCTCTACAGGTGAGTGCCAAAACTATGCTCAAATATTATCACCAGCTCAATTTGCACGCTGGCAAAAAGCCCAAACTTCTACCGAACCTGTTGAAATTGGTTTATTAGAAGACGCTAAAAAAGCCGAACAAAATGCTTCGACAGGCTCAGCAACCAAAGCAACAAAAACTTGGGTTTTTAAAGCCGATAGTGTACGCGATTTTGCTTGGGGCAGTAGCCGAAAATATATTTGGGATGCTATGCCTGTTAAGATTGAAAACAAAAAAATAATGTGTATGAGTTTTTACCCAAAAGAAGCCTATGGTTTATACCGTAAATACTCTACAAAAGTGGTGGCGCATACTATTAAAACCTACTCAAAATATACCATACCCTACCCTTACCCTGTTGCGCAAAGTATAGAAGCCGCTAATGGTATGGAATACCCCATGATTTGTTTTAATTTTGGCAGAACAGAAAAAGATGGTACTTATACCGAGGGTAGTAAAAACGGAATGATTTTAGTAATTATTCACGAGGTGGGGCATAACTTTTTTCCAATGATAATTAATAGCGATGAGCGCCAGTGGAGTTGGATGGATGAAGGCTTAAATACGTTTATGCAATTTATTACCGAACAAGAATTTGATGTAAATTACCCAAGCGGACGAGGACCAGCACATAAAATGGTAGATTATATGCGCCTACCCAAAAGTTATTTAGAACCCATTATGGTAAATAGCGAAAACATAAATAACTTTGGTGCCAATGCTTATGGCAAACCTGCTACAGCCTTAACCGTTTTGCGCGAAACCATTATGGGCAGGGAATTATTTGATTTTGCATTTAAACAATACTGCAACCGTTGGGCATTTAAACACCCCGAACCAGCCGATTTTTTTAGAAGCATGGAAGATGCCAGTGCTGTTGATTTAGATTGGTTTTGGCGAGGTTGGTTTTTTGATACAGACCCAGTAGATGTAAGTATTGATACTGTTAAAGCATATTCTATTAATAAAGGTACAAAAGTGCCTTTAAAAATAGATACCGCCTACACATACCCAAAACAAAAAGAATTTGTATTTATTACCCAGTTGCGAAACAAAGAAGCCGGCTTAAAGGCTTATGTAGATATGGATACAACACTACGCGATTTTTATTACCATTACAAAGGCGTTCCTGAAATTACTAAAGAAGCAAAAAATAGATACGATGGGCTTGAAGAAATGAGTGATAGCGCGTTTATCAATTATAACAACAAATTTATTTATGAAATTAAGTTTACAAATAAAGGAGGCTTAGTAACCCCGCTGATTATTCAGTTTAATTATGAAGATGGCACGCAAGAAATAGAACGTATAAATGCCTATATATGGCGTAAAAACGAAAACGAAGTTACCAAAACATTTTTAAAATCTAAAAAAGTGGCAAGTATTTTATTAGATCCATATAAAGAAACAGGCGATATAAACGAAAAAAATAATACTTGGAATATAAAAACCCAACCCACCAAATTTGAGTTGTTTAAAGCAAAAACAGGTACAGCTCGTGGGCAAAGTAGTGGACAAAACCCAATGCAAAAGGCTAAAAATTAATTTATTTACTATTTATAATGGCAATTTTTTTAAATAGAGAAGGTATAGTTACGCATTTCAAAAGAATTGTAGAAGATGCTAAAAATGAATTAATTATTATAGTACCTTTCATAAAATTGACAGATGAAATAAAAAAACAATTTAATTTAGCAAGTGAACGTAATGTAAAAATATTGATTGTATATAGAGAAAATTCATTATCAGATGAACAAAAAAAAATTCTGTATTCCTATAAGAATATAACTCTTTTAAATCACCCTAATGTACATTCAAAATGTTATTTAAATGAAAAGTCATTGATTATCTGTTCAATGAATCTATACGATGTTTCGATAAAAAATAATAGAGAAATGGGTGTGTTGTTAGAATATTTTGAGACTAGTGAAAAGTATGATAAAAATAGCATTAATCAGAAAGACGCTGATGCCTTTGAAGATGCAATTAAGGAAATAGGATTAATCCTAAATTCATCTAATGAAGAGAAGTTAAATATTAGTACACCTTTTAAAATTGATAATTTTAATATTCTAAAAACTAAATTCGATTTAATTAGAGATTTAGTAGAAATTTTAAATAAAACAATTAAGAATAAAAAATTTCAAATTAAAGAGTATTCTGATAGTTATTCAAGTATAATTTGTTTAAATTATTTTGAAAATTTAGATATAGAACTTAATATTAGTTATGAAATAAACGAATTAAACCTCAAAAAAATATTTGTAAAATATATTGATTTACGCTTAAATCATCCCGAGAAACAAATAGAAAATCTTCATAAAAACTTTGCTCAAATTTTATCTGAGTATAAATATAAGTATTATAAAGTTTACTGGAGTTGGCACAAACATCCTATAAAATTATATATGGATACGGTTAATTATACCGAAATATGGAAAAAAGGTAATGATTTTCAACAAATATTAGATTTAATTAAAGGCGTTGAAAATATATTAAAAGACTTAAAAAATGAAAAATTATTTTTGCGAATACAGTAATTATTTTAATTATTAAAAAAATTATTGAATTATAAAAAATGCTAATAACTCAGCGTTTAGGTGGGAAAATAAGATGAAAAAAAATAATACTTGGAATATAAAAACCCAACCCACCAAATTTGAGTTGTTTAAAGCAAAAACAGTTACAGTTCGTGGGCAAAGTAGTGGACAAAACCCAATGCAAAAAAATAAAAAATAAAACAACTATTGGGTTTTAAAACTTAAGGGTTAACAAGTTGTATTTAAAAATTGAAAAATAGATGCTTCATAGTCCTATGTTTTTTTGCGTTAACTTGTTTTTCGCAACAAAGCCCCCTACTCGATTCTATCATCCGATCAAACCCTATATTAAAAAACATAGTAGATAATAAAAACACGTATAAGCCTCAAATAATTTATACTCAAATTAATCGCAATAAAAACAATAAGCCGCAGTTTAAAAATTTTAATTATTTAGTAGATAGTACTAACTATTTTTACTGCGCAAGTTTAGTAAAATTACCCTGTAGTATTTTAGCTTTAGAAAAACTGAATAGTTTAAACATTAATGGTTTAGATATGTTTAGCCCAATGTTTACCGATAGTACAAATGTATGCCAAACAAATTTTAATGTAGATACTACAGCACAAAACCATTACCCGAGTGTAGCGCATCACATAAAAAAAATGCTATTGGTAAGTGATAATTTTAGTTACAGTCGAATTTTCGAATTTTTAAATCCAAAATATATTAACCTGCGTTTAACTCAACTAGGATATCCAAATACACGCATTGTGCATAGGTTTGATGCAAATTGTAAGGGCGAGGGAAATAAATACTTTAATCAAATTAGATTTTTAAATAGCGATTTAAAATTAGTTTATACTCAAAAAGCCGATACTTTAGTTGAGCCATTTAAAAATCCATTAGGCGAAATTATTATTGGTAAAGATATTCGTAACAAAAAAAACAAACTTATTTCACAACAAAAAGATTTTACAAAATCAAATTATATGCCCCTAAGCACTATTCATAGTATATTACAACGCTTGGTGTTTCAAAATTATAGTAATACAGCTAATCAATTTAACATTACAAACAAACAATGGCAATTTTTAATGCAGCATTTATGTATGTATCCAAAAGAAAGCCAGTTTCCTAAATACCCAAAAAAAACATATTTCGATTCGTTTAAAAAATATTTTATTTATGGCAATAATACGGCTACTATAAATCAAGATACGCTTCGTATTTTTAATATTGTGGGCCAAGCATATGGCTTTTTAATTGATTGTGCTTACATTGTAAACTTTAAAACCCATACTGAGTTTATGTTAAGCACAGTTATTTATTGCAATCAAACCAATAGTTTTGGTACAGGTAATTATCAAATAAACCAAGTAGGTTTTCCGTTTTTAAAAGAATTAAGCTTAGCAATTTACAAACTCGAACAAAATCGCAAAAAACAAATTCAACCAAATTTAACAGAATTTAATGTTATTTTGAAATAAAAATAAAACCAAAACTCTAATTTTATAGTAAATAGTAAAAACTATCTAGCATGATAAAATTAAATTTAATAGCCGCTTTATTATTTTGTGTTACATTGGCAAGTTGCCAAACACCAACAACAACAACAACAACTTCAACTACAAATTCTAAAAAAATTATGGAAACATCTTATAACAAAACCGACGAAGAGTGGAAAAAAACATTAACACCCGAGCAATACGAGGTATTGCGTAAAAAGGGTACAGAGCGTCCACACACCAGTGCATTAAATGATAATTTTGATGCAGGTACTTATGTTTGTGCAGGTTGTGGTACAGAATTGTTTACCAGCACTCAAAAATTTGATGGACACTGTGGTTGGCCAAGTTTTGATAACGATATAGGCGGAGGCGATAGAGTGAAAAAAATAAAAGATTTAAGTCTTGGTATGGCTAGAACCGAAATTGTGTGCGCTAAATGT
Source organism: Bacteroidota bacterium (assembly GCA_025363015.1). Classification (GTDB taxonomy): domain Bacteria; phylum Bacteroidota; class Bacteroidia; order B-17B0; family Aurantibacillaceae; genus Aurantibacillus. The sequence goes on along the minus strand of JANYEQ010000040.1, from coordinate 6,945 downwards.
GGCGGACATTTAGGGCACATTTTTGACGATGGTCCTACTCAAACAGGTCAACGCTACTGTGTAAATGGTTTAAGTTTAAACTTTAAAAAATTAGATAAAGACAGTACTCAAAAAAAATAAATTATTTATAAATACCTATAAAAATTTGTTGATTTTGTTTTTTACTGGCTCGGTACATACCGTCTGAATTAAAGGGTAATTCAATATTGCCATTACTATCTAAGGCTATTAAACCGCCCTCTCCACCAATTTTCACAAGCTTATCCATCACTACAACTTGGCAAGCTTCTTTTAATGTTAAATTTTTATATTCCATTAAGCAACTAATATCATAGGCTACTACCGACCGCATAAATAACTCGCCATGCCCTGTACAAGATATAGCGCAGGTTTTGTTATTGGCATAGGTTCCAGCACCAATAATGGCGCTATCGCCTACCCTACCAAACTTTTTGTTAGTCATGCCCCCCGTTGAAGTTCCTGCTGCTAAATTTCCATTCATGTCAAGAGCAACACAGCCCACAGTACCAAATTTTTTTTCGTTATTTTTAGTTTTATCTACGGTATGGTCTAACACCATTGTATTATTTTGTAGGGCTTGTTGTAATTGATCGTAACGCAACTGTACAAAAAAGTAATCATCGTTTTCTAAGGGCGTATTAATTTTTTTAGCAAAATCCATAGCACCATTACCTGTTAGTAAAACATGTTCCGATTGTTCCATAACCCCTCGCGCTAGGGCAATTGGGTTTTTAATGTTATGCACACCCGCTACTGCGCCAGCCATTAAATTGCTTCCATTCATAATAGAGGCATCTAATTCGTGTGTGCCATTGTTTGTAAATACAGCGCCTTTACCGGCATTAAATAAAGAATTATTTTCTAATTCAATAATTGCTTTTTCTACAGCATCAAACGCTGAGCCGCCACTTTTCAATACCGTTTCTCCAGCTTCAATGGCGTGTTGCAAACCATTTTTATAAAGTAATTCTTTTTCAGGCGTCATGGTATTTTTTAATATGGTACCAGCGCCACCGTGTATGGCTAATGCATAATTTTTCATTGTATTTAAACGATTATAAATGGCTTAGTATTTGTTTTTCAATTTCGGGGCTTTCCCAATTATTTTCAATATCTGGTAATGCCATAATTATATCCATAATGGCTTGTTGTTTTTTACCTTCGCTTAAGGCATTACTATAGCGTATGTGTGGGCTATAAGTTACCATGCTGTATAACGGAATCCATTTATTAGGGTATTTAGCCGAAAATTTTGCTTCTATTTTTTTTTGTAATAAAAATTTTTGATCGGCCGTTTTATCACGCATTTCTATAAAATTAGCAATGGCTAAATCGGCAATTGCATCGCCATCAGGCTTACGCAGGGCTTGATATTGCTGCATAATCATCTCCCAATTATTATCATGTTTTTCAATTAATTCGTCTAGTACCACGCAATCTTCAAAACCACAGTTCATACCTTGTCCATAAAAAGGCACAATGGCGTGGGCAGCATCACCAATTAAGGCTATTTTGTTATCAAATATCCAAGGTGCACACTTTACAGTTACTAACGATGCTATAGGGTTGACTAAAAAATCTTCAACTAAAGTTGGCATTAAAGGCACTGCATCGGCAAACTCCTCATTAAAAAAAGCATTAATTTCTTCTTTTGTATTTAGCTTTTCAAACGATTTTGGCCCAGTAAAAGGCATAAATAAGGTGCACGTAAAATTACCATCGGGGTTTGGTAAGGCAATCATCATAAAGCTACCGCGTGGCCAAATGTGTAATGCATTTTTCTCCATTAAAAACTCAGCATTTTTACCTGGTGGAATAATTAATTCTTTATATCCGCAATCAATATAATGTTGGTTGTATTCAAATCTATCACTATTTAACTGCAAGTTTAAGCGACTGGCGGCAAAGGCGCCATCGGCTCCAAATAGTAAGTCAGAAGTTACCGTTGTTATTTTATTAGTAAGCGTATCTTCAAAACTAGCTTCTAAATTTTTTCGATTTATAGTGGTACATTTTTTATCAAAATAAAAGGTAACATTGGCTTGTTTTTCGGCCAAATCCATCAATTTCATATTAATATCGGCACGGCTTACCGAGTAAATAGCTTGATTATCTTTACCATAAGGTTGTTGAGCAGTTGAGCCATCTTTATTATGAATATAACGCCCATACATGGGTATTGCAATTTTTTTAACTTCGGAGGCAATACCAACGGCTTCTAATGCTCTCCAACCACGGTCGCTAAGGGCAAGATTAATAGACCTTCCGGCACTCATAGCGGTTTTACGCATATCAGCCCTTCGTTCGTAAATATTTATTTTATATCCTTTTTTTGCAAGAAAAATAGAAAGTAAAGATCCTACTAAGCCTGCTCCAACAATAGTTACTTGTTTGCTCATACTACAAATTTAATACGCAATAGCTTAGTAAGCAAAATTGTTTTTAACTTTGTTTAAATGCTTCAACATTTTTTAAATAATATTACTGTCAATAGCTTATTTACCAAGCAAAATAAATTGCTACTGGCCATAAGTGGTGGAGCCGATTCGGTAGCCTTAGCGCATTTATTAAATGAAGGTAATTTTAATTTTGAATTGGCACATTGTAATTTTAAATTAAGAGGGAAAGATAGTGATGCCGATGAAAAATTTTGTGTGGTTTTAGCAAAAAAATTAAATGTAAAAATTCATATTCAGCAATTTGATGTTCACAGTTATTGTAAAATAAACAAAGTAAGCACGCAAATGGCTGCCCGAAATTTACGATATACTTGGTTTTTAAATTTAATTGAAATTCATAAATTTAATTATTTACTAACGGCACACCATGCTAACGATAACGTTGAAACTGTTTTAATTAACATGTTGCGAGGTACTGGTGTAAAAGGCTTGGTGGGTATTCAACAGAAAAATAATAATGTGATTAGACCCTTGTTACCATTTGTAAGAACGGATATTGATACTTATATTAAAAAAAATAAATTAAAAATTAGAGTAGATAAAAGTAATTTACAAGACACATACGAACGTAATTTTTTACGCTTACATGTTATACCCAAACTAAAAAAATTAACTCCGGCACTCGAAAATACCTTTACAAACAACAGTAGTATTTTTAAACAAGAAGCCGATATTGTAACCGATTTTTTAAATCAAAAACAAAACGAATTATTAATTACAAAAAATAATTTATTTTATATTAATAAACAAAAATTAAAGGCAGAAAAACATAGTGCTTCTATTTTGTATTTTATACTAAACGCCTTTGGTTTTAGTGCTTCGCAGATACAAGATGTAAAAAAAAATATAGTACAAAACGGCTTGATTGGTAAAATGTTTAGCACTAAAACCCATCTACTCACCATTGATAGAACTGATTTGGTTATTAAAAAAATAGATGCAATAAATACAAACGAATTTAAAGTTAATTCGTTAAAAGAATTAAACAATTATTTTAAAATTGAAAAATTAAATAGCTTTCAAATTCCACAACAAAATCAATTAATTATTAATATAAATCAACTTGTTTTTCCACTTACTATTCGTTCAAAAAAAACAGGAGATACCTTTAAACCTTTTGGTATGAAAGGATTTAAACTAGTAAGTCATTTTTTAAAACAATATAAATTAAATAATTTTAATAAACAAAATATTAAACTCTTAGTGAACGGTAATAACGAAATTATTTGGGTAGTAAATTACCGAAGCGACGACCGTTATAAAGTAAACCAAGCATCTAAAACACTAGTAAAATTTTCAACAATTGACAACTAACGACCCCATATTTGAAGAAAAACAATACATGGGACATAATCGGCTTAGCATTGTGATACGCTCTATACTAACCATTTTTTGTTTTGTAGGCTACTATTGGAGCGAAAATCCAAAACCAGTACAAGTTGTTTTTTTTAAAATAGGTTCATACCCCATACAACAATTTACAAACTCGGGTTTATTATTTTTTATTATGGGTATAGTTATTTTAGTGTTATCAACAGTTTTAACCTATATTTTACACATAAACACCAAAGTATTTAAGGGTTATATAATTGTAGATGGTTTTTGGACAGCTCGAAAAGTTAAAATAGATTTAAAAAATATTACCTCGATTAGAAAAAGCCGCTATAAAAAAAACATACTGCGCCGTGCTGTTTATAATTTACATAATAAAGGCATTATACGTTTTTATACCAGCGGCGAAGATTTTATTGAACTGGCTGATAACAGTGGCTTTGTGTATAGAATTGGTACCCATAAAGTACACGAATTGTATGCTATTTTAAAAGCTGAACTAAAACTTTTGAACTGTTAAAAAAATGTTTAAAATTAGTAGGAATAAAATGCAACCTTTTATGCTTAAATTCGTTTTAAGATTATAAAATTTGTTTAACTTTAAAAAAATATAACATTATGGTATTATCTGGTTTTGAAGCAATAGAAAAAGAAAAAATTGAAAATTTAAAATTTCCATCGGAAGATGTATTAACCGATGCTGAAAAAATTAACGAACGTCGTGCAGAATTAGACAGAGCATTATCTTTAGGGAATTTAGAGCATACAAAAATTAGAATTTATTTTGAAGATGACGCATCGTGTAAAGTAGTAGATACTACCGTTTGGGGTGTAACTGATAAGCGTGTTATTTTAAAACAAGGCGTTGTTATCCCTATCCATAGGGTGCATTCGCTAAAATTATAGATAAAAACAATAAGTTTATTCTTCAATCACTCGTAACCTAATAGTTTGAACACTTTGGCGAGTACGTTTTAAAATCGTTATTTCGTACCCATCTTTTATACGTTTATCATTGGTAGCGGGTATTCGACCAAAAATAAAATTAATATAGCCAGACACACTTTCGTAGTGTGTATTTTCGGGTAAGGCAAAAGGGAGTGCTTCGTTTACATCAGCAATGGTAGCTTGTGCATTTACAATGTATTCGTGTTCGTTCTTTTTTTCAACGTTTGGCTTTTCTTCATCGTGTTCGTCTTGTATTTCGCCTACTAATTCTTCAATAATATCTTCCATTGTTATTAAACCTGCTGTAGAGCCAAACTCATTGGTAACAATAGCCATTTGTATATGATGTTTTTGAAAATCGCGTAAAAGCTCATTAATTTTCATGCTTTCGGGTACAAAATGTACAGGACGCATAATGTCTTTTAACGACCTAAACTTGTTTTCTATTAAAGCTTTTAATAAATCTTTACTATGTACAATACCTATTACGTTATCAATATCACCCAGGTAAATAGGTATTCGGCTGAAGCCTTCTTCAATTACTTGTTTTGTAATTTCGTTTTTACCAAGCTCTACATCTAAAGCTATTACTCGGTTTTGAGGCACCATAATTTGTTTTACAATACGGTCATCAAAATCAAATACGTTTTGAATAAGTTCGTTTTCGCTGGGTTTAATGGCGCCACCTTCTTCGCTTTCGGTTAATATTAGGCGTAATTCTTCTTCGGTATGAACCTCGTCATCGCCTAATTTTTTAATGCCCATAATTCTTAAAACAGTATTTGAGGCTTTGTTTAAAAACCAAATAAAGGGACTAAAAATAAAATAAAAAATTCGTAGGGGTAATGCTATTACTAGCGCTGTAGCCATAGAATATTTTATGCCAATCATTTTTGGAATTTGTTCGCCAATGGTAACATGAAAAAATGTAAGTAAGGTTAAGGCTATGGGTAAAGATATGCTGTGAACAGTTATTGAGCTGATATCTAAATTAGATTTTTCGAACGAACGAATAACTATTTGCGAAATAACATTTTCGCCAATGGCACCTAATGCTAATGATGCAAGTGTAATACCTAATTGTGTTGCCGATAGGTAAGCGTCTAATTTTTCGAGCAATGATTTAGCGAGTTTGGCACGACTACTGCCTTTTTGGGCTTTAATATCTAATTGCGAACCGCGTACTTTAACTAAAGCAAATTCGGCAGCTACAAAAAATCCGTTTAAAAGAACAAGCAAAAAAGTAATAAATAAATCAGCAAACATAGTTGTAAAACAAAGATAGCATTTAATTTACAAAATTATGATTGATTTACTATTTTAATAAAGTAAAAAGGTTTACTATGATTAAGAAAAATGAGTTTTTGCTAAATTACCTAATTAACTATTTTCTTTAATTGTTCTTCTTTTAAAAGTATAATTTGCTTTAGTAAAACAATTTCATCTAATAATTGTTCTTTTGGTTTAAGGGTATCGTCTCCTGTCCAAAGTTTATTAATATAGTAAGGCTTTTCATGATAATTAATTTTAGCGCTTTCGCTTCTAAAAAAACTATACAAGGGCACTCGTAATGCTTTTGAAATGAGCTCTAAGTTTCGTAAATCAAGCGTTTTATTGTTTAACGCTAAGGTTAAATCCTCTTCGCTCATATACAAAAAATCGGCCAGTTGTTTAAACGTGTAATTTTCTTTGGTTAAAATTTCTATTAATTGGTTTTAAATTTCCACAAAAATAATTTTAATAAATTGCTTGTATAAAAGTACAAAAAAAGCCGACTTTTTTAGCCGGCTTTTAAATTATATTTTCTTTTAACTATTTTTCTTTTTTAATTTGAATTTTTTCGCGAATACGAGCAGCCTTACCTGTAAGTGCACGTAAATAAAATAATTTAGATGATCTATATCATAATTTTTTACGTTTATAATTTGAGATAAAAGTTTTTAAAAAAAACCTATTTAAATAATATGGTCCGATAAATTCAATAATTATATTTTGTAAAATATTTCTTAATATTATTGTAATATTAGGATTTTTAAATGTTTTATTTTTTATTCCTAAACAAAGTCCTTCAAAATAATAATTATAGCTTTTATGTCAAAAAGTTATAGTTATTATATCACCACGACTAAACATTTTTGCAGGAGATTGTTTAGATATATTTTTACGTTTTTTTCTCAAATTTATA
>JANYEQ010000029.1 GCA_025363015.1 Bacteroidota bacterium | reverse complement strand
CAACTAAGTATGTTTTGTTAAAATCTTCTTTCTTTTTTGATAAGGTATCTATTACCGAGTAACTATCGTAACTCAAAATAGAACCAACATATAATCCCTTTCTGTCTTTTCTTAAAAAAACATTAGCAAAAATTTCCGCTGCTGTATTTTTTGGTACATCTAAGCTTTTTGCATTATCAAAAATAGCATCTCTAAATGTTGGCGTTAATTTAGTGTACAAATAAATAAATCCTGCTTGAACCCTCGAAAATTCTAACCCAGCCCCAGCACCAAAACCGCCAAAAGCAAAAAACTGGGGATTTACTTCTGCAAATAGTTGAATGTCTTTTTTCTCGACATTTACTTTTAAGTGATTTTTATAAAATCGATTAAATAAATTTTTGTTTTCAGTTTGACTGAAAATTGAATTGCAAGCTATAAAAGCTATTACAGTAATTAGTGTTTGTCTCATTTTATTTTTTTAAATAATTTATGAGGCAAAGATGATACTACTAGAAGCTAATAAACGTTGATTTAAGTTAAGACTTTTGCTTTTGAATTATTCTGTTTCTAATTCTGCTTAAACTTTCGGGGCTAACGCCCAAAAAGTTAGCAATATATTTTTGAGGAACTCGTTGAAATAAATCTGGTTGCTTTTTTATAAGGTTTTGAAATCGCTCCTCTGGTTTGTCGGAAGAAAGAGACATGGCAATTTCAGTAGCCCGTTGTGCTACGTTTTCTGCCATAATTCTTCCAAAGGTTTCGTATTGATTACAAGCTTTATATAACTTATAAAGATTTTCCTTATTGATTATAATTACAACAGTATCTTCCATTGTCTGTAAATTCATAATGCCTGCGGTACCGTGTGTGAAACTTTGAAAATCAGTAATCCACGAATTTTCAAAAGAAATATCGCAAGTTTTTTCAACGCCTTCTTTTATATGAAAGTGTCGTATTGTTCCTTCTGCAATAAATCCAATAAAATTGCATACCAGCCCATTCTGTAATAAAAATTCTTTTTTCTTGTATGTTTTAATTTCAAAATGAGCATCTATTAAAGACAATTCTTTATCAGAAAGCTGTACTACTTGACTACAATATTTTTTTAATTTATCCAATACTTAATAGATTTAATCCAATTTGTTATTGCCTAGTTGTTCAAATTTAGTTATAGTATTTATCACATTAAAATAGTTAAAATAAATACTTGACTTTAGATTTATTTACCAAATTTAGCCTTATTTATTGTATTATAAGGGCTTTAATTCTATAAATAAATCGCAAATTCTGTTTTTGCCAATATGTTGCCAATAGCTATCCAATCCTTAGCACATTTGGTTTCAATATTTACAATTTTGTTTTCAATCAAAACGCATTACTAAAAAAATGTTTTCATTGTAAGAATAATGGGTTCAATTATTTGAATTGTGTTTTTAATTAAAACACAAAACTATAAAATTAGTTCTCAATAATAATAGCAACAGAAAAACACGTATCGCATTATAGCCTAAATTTTGGGCATCACGCTTTTAAAAGTTTTTCTTGCGTAATTTATTTTTTATTTTCCCTGTAATAAATACGATTATAATTATTATGAATTAGTTAGTTTGCTCTAACTCGATTTAACTACAAATAAACTTACTTACTTGTAATATTAATCATTTTCCTTATTGCCTGAGCTTTAGATGTAACATGCAGTTTTTTATAAATTTTTGTTATTTGATTTCTTATTGTATTTGGACTGGTTTGTATTATTTCTGCAATTTCTTTATACTCTAAACCATTTACTAAATGTTGTAGCACTTCTTTTTCTCTTGTGGATAAATTATAGTCATCACTATTTAATTTTGCTTCGGTTTCTTTACTTTTAATATTAGCACTCATTAACAAATTAAGAGCTTTACGGGCAATACTGGGACTCATTGGCGCACCTTCATCATCTAATAAATTGCGAATTGCCTCTTTTATTTTATCTAATGGCTCATCTTTTAATAAATAACCATTTGCTCCTGCTTTTATTGCTTCAAATATTTTTGAGTCTTCATCAAAAATAGTTAACATTAAAAATTTGGCATTTGGGTAAACATCTCTTGCCTCAACGATGGCTTCAATACCAGTCATAATAGGCATATCTATATCCATTAATATAACATCTGGCATTATTAACTTTCGTGCCTCCATCATTTTTTCCAAAAAAACTTTTCCGTTTTCAGCCGTAAAAATAACTTTATAGTTTTCACTATTCTCTAAGCGTTCTTTTAAAGCAGTCCTTATGTTTTTTTTATCGTCAACAATAGCAATATATATCATCTTTTCTTTTTTTTCGACACAAATTTCATAATGTTATTTTCAATTAAAAATAGTGCATTTATACTACAATTGTAATTGTTGTTCCAATAGTTACTTGACTTTGTATATTAATTTGAGCATTAATTTCTTTAGCTCTACTTAATAAGTTTTGCAAACCATAACTATCCTCCTTTTTATTTGTAATATCAAAGCCTACTCCATTATCTTGTAAAATAATTTTTATAGTTTTTCCACTTTCTATTATAATGCTAAATTCTGAACCCTGAGCATATTTAAAAGCATTATTAACACTCTCTTGACATATACGGAATAAATTCAGAGCTAATGAAGGATTAAGTTCTTTATCGTCTTCAATGTTTTCTAAAATATTAATTTTTGTGCTTGTATAGGTAAAACAGTTTTTAGTATATTGTTTTAGTTTATCAGAAAAATTAGTAATAGTTAATTTATCATTATTTAACGCCCAAATAGTTTCTCGTAAATTACTTGTTACATTTCTTAAACTACTTGCAAGTTCTTTAGCTTTTTCTTGCCGAATTAATTTATCAATATTTTCATCAGCCTCTAATGCTAACACTACGTATGAGAGTTGTCCGCCAACACTATCATGTAAATCGCGCGAAATTCTTTCTCTATCTCTGTTTAATTGAATCTCCGTTTCTAAGATTTGCTTTTGCTTTTTTATTCTACTTAAACTAATTTGCCAAAAAATAATTAATAGTAAAACAAAAAACAATGCCACTAATAAATAAATTATATGTGTGTTTTTTTCATTCTGCAATGTTTTAATCTCATTTTCATTTTGTAAAATTTTATTTTCTGCCTCTTTTTTAGCAACTTGGTATTTTTTTTCTGCCTCAGCAATTCCATTTGAACTTTGCTCATTATAGATGTTATTTTTCAATTCAGCATATTTTTGCAAGTATTCAACAGCCGTATCTTTGTTTCCTAAATACGTATTTGTAATGTTTAATTGTTTGTAAATATCTAACAGTTTAGGTTTAGAAAATTTATCCACGGTATTTAAGTTTTCTTTAGCGAATTTTTCAGCTCTATTAAATTGTTTTTTATCAATATAAAGCCATGCTAATTGTAATTTACAATCAAGTATTTCGTTATCAATTTTTTCGGCTTCAGCAATCTTTAATGCCTTGAGCATCAAATTTTCGGCTTCAGTTAAATTATTTAAAGCATTTTCGATTTTACCTAAACCCATATAAATTTGTAGTTCTTGAATTTTATCTTTGGATTGAATAAAAAAAGGTAATGCTAAACTAAAATTTGATTTAGCCTCCTTATATTTTTTTAAATCTAGATACACTCCTCCAATATTAAAGTAAGTGCTACCGATTTCATAATCGTTTTTATTTTGTAAGTGTATAACCAATGCTTTTTTAAAGTATAAAATTGCCTTATCGGAGCTGTTAAGCCTATTGTAAATGCTACCAATATTATTAAGAGTAATAGCACAATTGTTTGTGTTTTTTTGTTTTTCGTATATATTCAAAGTACTAAACATTAATTCTAAAGATTTATTATAATCTCCTGTTTCGTAAAATATCATACTTATTTTGCTTAATGATGAAATAATTAAATTTTCGTCTCCTATAATTTTTCTAATTTTTAAAGATTTTTCGTAACAATGTAAAGCACTATCACTCTGGCTCAAACGATAATAAGCCATGCCTAAATCATTATACGCTTGCGCAATAAATTTTTGATGATTTATTTTTTTTGCTAAGTCTAACTCTTGAAAAGCATAAGTTTTCGCTTTATTCAAATCGCTTGGTAGAGAATACCAATTTAAATCAGATAGTAGTTGTAGCTTCACAGTGTCAGTAGTTGCAACAATATATAGTTTGTTGATAGAATCAAGAGTTCTATTTTGAGCAAAGCCACTTTTAAATAAAATTAATGCTATTATGCTTACGACTATTTTTTTGGCTTTTTTCATGTTGCAAATATAAATATTAAGACGAATAGTACATTTGCACTATTCCTTAAAAACAAAAAATAACATAGTTTTACTAAAAAAATAACTATGAAAAAATCAATACTTTCAATTGCATGTTTAATTACTTTATCTAGTAATTCTCAAACATGGACAAAAATTTCGGGAATTATGGACAGTACTCAAGTAAAAGGTATTGGTGTAATTAATAATCAAATATTAGTTGCTGGTGCAAGTTGGGCTAGTAGTTCTATTACAGATTATGCCATCACAAATGATGGTGGCACAACTTGGAATAAATTACCAACCTATTCGTTTGCTGGATACTTACCAAATGCTTTACCGCAAAACACATTAATGCTTGTTTCTAACGGGTTTACTACTACAAAAAAATTAATGGGTAGCACATGGCAACCTTTTAATACTGCAAATATGTTTGCAGAGTTCGGTAACGGCAGCATTATAGGCTGTGCAGGATTTTCTCCTGATACGGTATACAACTTCAGCGCTTCGGGCATAAAAGGTACTAAGCTTGGAAATTACAAAGCAAGATTTTCGGCAAAGTATTGCCAAGGATCAGGAAACCGAATTTTTGTTTTTGCTTATGGTGGCGGACTTCATTATATTGATTATTCTAATCTAGGCGTATTAAACTTCCCAGCAACATTAGATGGTTCGCCAATGACGGATGTAGCTTGGCAAGCTAAAAACATCATAGATATGGTTAAATTAAGCGGCGGAACTTTGATTGCTGTAGATGGATTAGGTTACGGCATTATGAAGTCAACAGATAATGGTGTTAATTGGATAACAACTAACAACATGGCAGGTGTTCAATTTGGTAGCCCTAGTATTATAAGCATTGCTAAAAATTCGAGCGATGATATTTTTATTATCAATAGCAATAAAGTATGGAAAACAAATGACTTAGGTGTAACTTTTACTGATATTTCTGGTACATTACCAAGCCCAAATAGTTTTAGAATTGATTTGTTTGTAAACACAAGTAACGATTTGTTTTGTATTACAAATGCAAATGGCTCGGTTGATGCTACCAAGTCTGGTATTTATAAACTTTCAGGAACTTCGGGTTTAAAAGAAAATACAACTAATTTTCAAGTAGTAACTTATCCCAATCCAGTAATTAATAACTTTACTATTTCTGCCTCTACAAACATTGAAACGATTGAGGTAACAGATTTAATTGGAAAAATAATTCTTACTACTCAGCCAAAAAATAACTCGGTAATTATTAATTTATCAAACGAAAAAGAAGGTATTTACTTTGTTAAAATACAATCTCAAAACTCCAGTAAATCTATTAAAGTAATTAAAGAATAAATTTAGAATTTTAATAAAATTATTATTATGAAAAAATCAGTTTTATTAATTGTTAGTTTAGCCATATTGTTTAGTAGTGTTGCATCTTGTAAAAAGAAAATTACAACACCTGATCAGCCAACGGCTCTAAATCCAGTAACTTCGGGCAATCCTAATGTAGTTGTAAACACAGGTAATTTGCGTTTGTTTGTTATTGATACTGCAAAAGTAAACACTATTATGCCTAATGGCAGTTCCGAAACTACTATTTTAAATCGTATGGTTAACACCAGCAGTTACATCAGTAGTTTTTCTATAAATAATGATAACTCTAAATTTGCTTATGTGGATAATCAGGGAGCTTTTACAACTATTTTTACACCAGTAAACACGGTAAGAGTTTCTAACAGCAACGGAACTGCTGATGTTGCAATTTATACTGCTCCAGCTAATACTAATAGCGTAACCAATCAAATAGGTTTTGTAAAGTTTGGTGCATCAAAAATTTATTTTGCTACTGCTGTACAAACATTGCAAGGAGCATTTTTAAGTACAATAGCAAAACTTAGCAGTTGTAATTTTGATGGAACGGGTTTGGTTGCAGAAAACTTGCAGGGAGATTTGTACAATACTGATGTAACAACAGATGGACGTTATTTGGCTTCAAATACAGCATTACCTTACACGCCAGCAATACAAATTATTGATAGAACTGGTGATGGAGGTGCTGGCTCAGTTATATTTCAAGAAAATTTGCCAAATGGAAATACCTCTAAACCTGTTTTTGCTTACGATAACACATTTGCATATTTTGCATTTGCCGAAACCCAATCAATTAAAATACGTATCATAAACATGACAACTAAAACCGCTGAAACTAAAATAATTGCTACTGGCTTTACACCAACCTCGTTTTACATATCACTGTCTGTAGGTTCAGATAAAAATCGTGGCGTAGTAACAGTAGATCCTTTTAGTAGCGCGCCAACTAAAAGTTATGTTTTTGATTTAACAAGCGGTGTATCAACAAACTTTAATAACAACGATAATACCGTACAAGTGGTTAAGGCGTTTTAGAGTTTAATTATTGGTATAACAGTTATATTTAAACAATAATTTTGAAGTAAATTTATCTACTATTATATGAGCGGCGATAATTTAATGATATTAATAATGTTTGGTTCTTTTATTTTTATCTGCTCAACAGGCATAATTATTGAAAAATACTACAGAAAAGGTAAAATTAAAATTAATGGAGGGCAGGCTATAATGTATGTTAGTTTGTTGTTTTTTGCTGGCGCCTATTTTATTATAAAAAACATGGCTAATGATGAACGTCAAAATATTATTGAAAACATTACTTTACAAACTACTGTTACAAATATTACCTTTGATACACATAAACCATATTTTAAAAATATGACTTTTGCTAATAGACAAACTCTGCCAATGCCCGAAACTATGAATAAAGAGTTGCAAATAGGAGATAGTATTTATAAAAATAAGAAAGAAAATTTTTATACCGTTGTAAATTTTAAAACAAAAATAAGAACTAAATACGAAGTAAAAACTCATTTACGAGAATTTTCAAAACCACAATGAAAAATAAAATGATGATTAAAAAAATAAATACCGCTTTTTTTTTAATGCTAATAAGTATAGGTAGCATAGCGCAAATACCAAATAATGTATTTGAGCAAAACTACGATTTAATGCAAGGCAACAACCCCGATAAAGCTTTAGCTTCACTAGTGCAATTAGAAAAAACATATACAAACGATGCTAAAGTATTTTACCTGCGCGGCTTGTACGAATACAGAGGTGGGAATTTATTAGGCGCACTAACTAATTTTTCAAGTTCTATAAAATTAAATCCAAAATTTGAAGCTGCATATTATAGCAGAGCCGATGCTTATTATAAAAAAGGATTGATAGATAAAGCTATAGAGGATATGAATAGTTTTATGGCAATAAATACAAGTAATGGCGAGGCTTACGAAAAAAGAGCAGGTTATTATTATTCAAATAAAGATTATAAAAATGCTTTGGCCGATTTTGAAAAAGATATGCAATTAAGACCAAAGCGATTTATGACTTACTATGATGCAGCCAAAACTATGGCTATTTTAAAAGATTCGAAAGAGGGTGATACGTATTTTGAAAAAGGATTAAATGTGCCAGGCATTAAAACAGATGAATTAGCTATTTTATATGCAGTGTATTTAGGTGAGCAAGCTAGATACGAAGAAGCGCGTATTAAGTTTGACGCTGCTTTACTTATAAATTCATATTTATTTTATGGCACAGATTTTAATATAGCTGGGCTTACATACTATAAAACAAATAGAATGGACAAATCCATTTATTGTTTTATAAAAGGTATCGCACTTCAACCTAAAGATATTTCAATGAGGCATAATTTAGCATCTTCTTATCTTGCTAACGAAAACTACTCGGAGTTATTAGAAACAGCCAAAGCAGCCTACGATTTAGATAAAAACAATGTACTATCTAATATGTGGATGGCAGTTGCTCTAAAAAATAATGGTAGAACTTCAGAAGCTGCTGAATTTGAAAACAAAGCAAATCAATTAGAAAAAGAAAATAAATAAATAAAATTTTGAAAAAATGAAAAAAATAATACTAGTTGTAGTTGCATTATTTGTATTTATAAATAAAAATAAAGCGCAAGATAAATATGGATTTATAGATAAGACTGGTAATATGGCTATTTCTGCAACATTCGATGATGCTGGAGATTTTTCTGAAGGGCTAGCAGCTTTTAAGGATGGCAATAAATGGGGGTTTATAGATAAAAATGGTAAAATTATTATAGCCGCAAAGTATGCAAGTGTTGCGCAATTTAAAAATGGTTATTGTAGGTATTTCGAACAAAATAGATGGGGATTAATAAACACAAAAGGTGAAATAATTATACAGCCTATATATGAGATGCTATACGATTTTTACAAGGGAGTAACGGTAGCAAAATATGATGGTAAATATCAAATAATAAACAGTAAAATTGAAACACTTGTAGACTTAAGCAAATATTCAGAATTTATATCTTTCAACGAAGGAATTTACCAGTGCAGGATAGAAGATGTTGGCGTTGGTTTAATAAACAGTAAAGGTGATATAATTTTACCTTTTAAATGGGGATATGGAGATTTTAGAGATTTTAAAAATGGATTAGGAACAATTATTAATCGCGATAGTTCTTTTATTATCAATACAAAAGGCAACCGTACTTATTGTGATAAAGTAGAAAGAATATTTGAGTTTGGAGATGGTTTGGCTTGTTTTAAATATAAAAATGATAGTAAGTATGGTTATTTAAATACACAAGGTAAAATAATAATACAACCTACTTTTGATAACCCTTCCGTTTTTAATAATGGTAGAGCTATAACAAAAATAAACGGTAAAGAGGTAATGATTAATAAACAAGGTAATGTTATTGATATTGGTAACTCTTACGATACAGGTTATTTTTCGGATGGGTTAGCCAGATATCAAACTTTACAAAATGATTTTGGTTTTATTGATACCACTGGTAAAATTGTTATTGAACAAAAGTTTAAAAATGTAGATTTTTTTCATGAAGGTTTTGCTAAAGTAAGAATAGCAACTGGTAGTGGTTATGCAGTAAATCAAAACAATAATATAACCACTAATTCAACATCTACAAAAACCACAGCAAACGGCGTGCAGTGGAGTAGTGCAGATATGAGTAATAATACTTACAGGTTACTAGGTGTTATGATAGTGTATAGCGATGCCACACAAACCTCTAAAGCATTTCCACATTATTTTGATGTATATGGTACAAATATGACTAATGAAAATGCAGTATTTAATATGTGTAAAAACAAATTAAACAGTTATTATACTTATTCAAAATACAGTTGGTTGCAAAATTCAAATGTATATGATCTTACAAGGGGTAAAGATTTACGAAGCTATGAAACTCATGAAGCTATTAAGCTCTAAAAATAAATTAGTACTTATAAATCTAATTTAAATACAATAAAAAAATGAACCACTTTAAATTGCTTAACATAGTTATACTAATAATTTGTAGTACAAATTATTTATCGGCGCAATGCTTAAAAGGCAGTTGTAAAGAGGGTTCAGGGAAATACAATTATGGCTATGCTACTTACGAAGGCACTTTTAAAAATGGCTTACCGCATGGCACTGGCACAATGGTATATGATAGTGGAGAAAAATATATGGGTGATTTCTTAAACGGTCAAGAAGAAGGCACAGGTATTTTATATAAAAAAGATGGAAGTCAATATGAAGGAACCTTTTCGAATAACATTCCCGATAATGCAGATTAAATTGAAAGTATCAGAAAT
>JANYEQ010000010.1 GCA_025363015.1 Bacteroidota bacterium | reverse complement strand
GGTGGTCCTTACATTCGTAACTCTCGTGGTTGTTTCTTAGGTAATTTTAAACCATTAAGAGGATCTTACATTGATGATGGAGGTTTCCATTCAGTATATGTTTACTCCTATAACCCTAACGATTTTGGCTTGTATTGTATGGCTGGTAACGTTAGCGAATGGACAAGTAATGCTTTTGACGAATCAGCTTACGATTTTCAACACGATTTAAACCCTGATTACGTTTACGAAGCACAAGAAAAAGACGCAAACGTACTAAAGCGTAAAGTAATACGTGGTGGAAGTTGGAAAGATGTAGGTTACTACTTACAAACTAGCGCTCGTACTTACGAATACCAAGATACTGCAAAATGTTACTTAGGTTTCCGAAACGTTATGACCTTCTTAGGACGTTCAAAATACGATAATATTTAAAATTAAAACACAAAAACAAACACAAATAACAAACACAACTAACCAATTAACTAACTAAACAAAAAAACACAAAACAGCTATGAGTAAATTAGGAAAAGTACAAGGATTTAAAAGATATTTGCATATTGCATCATGCGTTGGAGCAGCAGTAGTAATTGTAGGAGCATTATTTAAGATTATGCACTGGCCTGGAGCATCTGCCGCCCTTATTGGTGGTTTAGGTACTGAAGCATTATTATTCTGTCTTTTCGCCATTGATATTCCACACGAAGAAGTTGATTGGACATTAGCTTACCCTGAATTAGCAGGTATGGGGCATGAAGAAGAAGAGGAAGAAGCAAAAAGTAATTTACCAATAACTCAACAATTAGACACTTTATTAGCTGAAGCAAAAATTGGACCTGAATTAATTGAAAGTTTAGGTACTGGTATGCGTGCCATTGGCGATAATGCTAGTAAATTAGCAGATATTAGCAATGCAACTGTAGCTACTAATGAATACGTTGATAACGTTAAAAAAGCATCAAGTTCAGTATCTACATTAGCTGATACATACAAAAGTGCTGCAAACTCAATTCAAAGTTTAGCTGATAGTAATGATGCAGGTCATTCAATTGGCGATTCGTTAAATAAAGTTTCTAAAAATTTATCTGCTTTAAATGCTACTTACGAATTACAATTACAAGGTAGCAAAACACATTTAGATGCAACTACTAAGTTTTATGATGGTTTACACGATTTAATGCAAAATTTACACGATTCGGTAGATGATACTAAAAAATATCGTCAAGAAATGTCAACCTTATCAACTAACTTAACGGCCTTAAATTCTATTTATGGTAACATGTTAAGCGCAATGAATTATAACAAAGCTTAATTTTAAGTTTTAATATAACTTAGTGCAATAAATTAATTTTTTAACTTTAAAAAACAAAATTCTTATAAAAAATGGGAGGCGGAAAAGAAACACCTAGGCAAAAGATGATTGGTATGATGTACTTAGTACTTACAGCACTTTTAGCCATGAACGTATCAAAACAAGTACTAAAAGGTTATGTAACAGTAAACGAAAGTATTGAAAGAAGTCGTAAAAACTTAGATGACAATAACAAACGTGTAACCGAAGCTTTCCAACAAGCTATTGGTGGCAATCCAGGTGCTCAACCTTATTACGAAAAGGCCTTAGAGGCTCAAAAGTTAATAAAAGCAACTATTGAGTACATTGATAAGTTAAAAGGTAAAGTTATTAAAGTAAACGAAGGTTTACTAGAGACAACTCCCGATACTACCACTTTAAAATGGGCTTTAAAAAATGGTAAAATTGATGGTTACGATGAACCTACTCGTATTTTAATTGGGCCTGAACCAAGTACGCCAATTAGTGGTGAAGGTACAGCTACCGAGTTAAAAGGTAAATTAGAAGGTTTATGTTCTAGTATGATATCTATGATGGATAAAATGCAAACCGACCCTAAAACTAAATTATACCCAGCTGATTATGAGCAATTAAAGAAAAAGGTTTTAAGTATGAAACCCGAAAGTAGTGGCGAAGAAGAAGATGGTATTAAAATGGGTTGGGAATCTGAAAATTTTTATCACTTACCCGAAGGTGCTGTAGTTTGTAACTTAAACAAAACTGCCGCCGACTTAAAAAGTTTAGAAGCGGAGATGTTAGGTGTATTTAGTAGTGCTAGTGGTAAATTAGCCATTAAGTTTGACCATATTGTGGCTCGCGTTGTAGCGCCATCATCATACATTCAAGCTGGCCAACCTTATGAAGCGGCTGTGTTTTTAGCAGCCTCGTCTTCTAAATTAGGTCAAGGCGATATGGAAATTATTATGGGAATTGATTCTGCTGGTGCTGCCGCTGGTGGTAAAGGAGAATTAGTACCATTATTAAATGGCGAAGGTGCTTACAAAGTATCTACTGGTGCTGAAGGAGATAAAGAATATAAAGGTGTTATTAAATATAAAAACCCTGATGGTACTTTCAAATATTATCCATTTAACGGGGCATACAAAGTAGCAAAAGCAGCTGCAACGGTTAGTGCCGATCAAATGAATGTATTTTATGCAGGTGTTCCAAATCCAGTTTCGGCAAGTGCTGCAGGTATTTCTCCATCTGATATTTCGGTATCAGCAAGTGGTGCAGGTGTGCGTGTTAGCCCTAAAGGTGCTGGTAAATACGAATTTAATTTTTCTGGTACTGGCGAATGTATGGTAAGTGTTAGTGCTAAAACAAAAGATGGCTCTAAATCGCAAGGTCCTCCTATTAAATTTCGTGTAAAGCCATTACCAAAACCCGAACTTAAAATTGGTGGTAAATTTGCCCCTTCAGAAATGAAAAAAGGCGAAATGAGTATTGTTGGTGGTTTAGGTGCTGGTGCTAATGGCTTTGATTTTGCTGCAAATTATGTTGTAATTTCTTACGAGGTAATTGGTAAAGTAAAAGGTAAAGTTATTATTGCTCCAGGTAATGGTAGCAGCTTAGCTGGCGAGGCTTTAACTATATTTAAAGGTGCCGATGTAGGTTCAAAAGTATATGTTGATGCTAAAGTTAAAGGTCCAGATGGAAAAGTAAATTCAACAACGGTAGGTATTAAAGTTGCACGATAATTTGTAACCAAACTTAAAATTGTTGTTATAATTTTAAACAATAAAAATATGAAACGTATATCACATATTATTTTAGCTTTAATTGTAGTTTTAATATCTAACAATATTAAAGCGCAAGTAGGTGTTTTTCAACCGGGCGATTATAAAGATGGCATTTATGATAAAGAAAATGCCACTAACCGTCGCTTTATACCTTATACGCATTTGCGTGAAGCTGATGTGGCTTGGGAAAAAAGAACATGGCGTAGAATAGATATGCGCGAAAAAACAAATCAAACTTTATATTACCCTACTGATATTGTTGTAAGCCGTATTTCATTTTTACAATTAATGACAAAATATATTTTATCAGGCCAAATTATAGCATTTAGTGACGAAGAATTTCAAGTGCCATTTGAAAAATCGGTAATTAGAGATAAAATGGTTATTAAAGCCGATTCTGCAGAGCAGGAACAATTTGATAAAGATGGTAACTCCTTCTTTTTAAAAGTTGCTGGAGCAATAGATTCAACTTGGATGTATCAAAACTTTGCCACCATTGATGTAAAAGAAGATTGGTTTTTTGATAAACAAAAGTCAGTTTTAGAAGTACGTATCATTGGTTTAGGTGTTAATGCCACCTTAAAAGGTAAAGAAGATTTAGGTCCCGTTAATCAATTTTGGGTGTACTTCCCTGCTTGCCGTCCTTATTTTGCAAAGCACGAAGTGTATAACACTAAAAATGATAGCGAACGCCGTACCTTTGAAGATATATTTTGGAAACGTCAGTTTGCAAGTACTGTTTATAAAGAAACAAATGTGTTTGATAGACAAATTGAAAATTACTCAAAAGGAATTGAAGCCTTATTAGAAAGTGATCGCATTAAAATGGATATTTTTAAATGGGAACACGATTTGTGGCATTTTTAAAAAAGTCTCAATACATAAAAAAAGCGTTTTAGATAAACTAAAACGCTTTTTTTTATGTAAAAATTTTTGTGTCTTTTTTGTATCTTTGTAAATAAACGGTATTATATTTATTAGATAATTCAATTATTGAAACAAAAAAACTAAACACATAGGCACATAGATTTAAAAAAAATAGTAAATTATTTAGATACCCATAAAACCGAAGCAAAGCTTCAGTTTACTATGTTAACTTCTATCTTACTGTTTAATAAACAAAAACCTATGTAACTATGTGTTTAAAAATTGGATGAATAAAGTAAGTATTTGATATAACTGTATTATAAATAAAAACCCACTTGTGATAAATAAACTACTCCCATTTATTTTACTGTTTTTTGTAATAAAAACTACCGTTGCACAGCAACAAATGCCCCCTGGTGCTTACACAAGCACTAATAAAAAAGCAATAAAATATTTTGAAGAAAGTAAACAACTTTTTGGGTATAGAAAAGATGACGATGCCGAAAAAAAAATACAAGCAGCACTAAAAGAAGATCCAAATTTTGCGGAAGCCAACTCGGCTTATGCCGATTATTTAATGCTTAAAAACCGTCCAAAAGAAGCAATTAGCTATTACAAAAAAGCAATTGAATCGGCGCCAAAATTTATGACCGATAATAATTTTTATTTAGGTAAAGCATATATAACTATTTCTGATTACGAAAATGCAAAATTAGCGTTTCAAAACTTTATAAAATTTGAGCGAATAAATCCAAATTTAAAAGAGGAAGCCGAACGACTTATAAAAAATAGCGACTTTGCCATTACCCTCATTAAAAACCCCAAACCCTTTAAACCTATTAATGTAGGTGCGGGTATAAATACCCAAGATGGAGAATATTTTCCTGCAATAACAGCCGATGGCAAACAATTTATGTTTACC
Source organism: Bacteroidota bacterium (assembly GCA_025363015.1). Taxonomy (GTDB): domain Bacteria; phylum Bacteroidota; class Bacteroidia; order B-17B0; family Aurantibacillaceae; genus Aurantibacillus. Next base: position 29,403 of record JANYEQ010000010.1, on the reverse strand, counting down.
CGTGCATTACCTCGCCCCGAAGTAAAGGGTGCCTTTAACGAAGATTTTTATATTAGTACTAAAACAAATACGGTTTGGCAAACAGCCACCCCACTATCTAATATTAATAGTAATGGTAACGAGGGTGCACCAACCCTTTCGGCTGATGGAAATATTATGTTTTTTGCATCTTGCGCCGATGAATTTGGTGATTATGGGGCGCCCGATAGAAAAGGGGCTGGAAGTTGTGATATTTTTTATTCGCAAAAAGTAAATGGTAAATGGAGCAAACCACGTAATGCTGGAGCCGCCATAAACTCGGTTAATTGGGAAACTCAACCCAGTTTTAGTAGCGATGGTAAAACGCTATATTTTATTAAAGGGTATAGAGGTAGAGGCGCGTCGGCAAAAGATATTGATATTTATATGAGTGTAATTGACGAGGGTGGAAAATTTAGCCCCGCAGTAAAACTAAATGCAAATGTAAATTCAAAAGGTAACGAAGAATCTGTTTTTATTCACCCCGATAATATGACCTTGTATTTTGCTAGCGACGGGCATCCTGGCCTTGGTGGTACTGATTTGTTTGTAAGCCGTCGCCAAGTAAATGGCGATTGGGGCCCAGCTGTTAATTTAGGATATCCCATAAATACAGCCCAAGATGAAAATAGTTTGTTGGTAGATCCTGCTGGTAAATTAGCCTATTTTGCAAGTAGTAGAGAGGGTGGCTTTGGCGATTTAGATATATACCAATTTGAATTACCAGAAGAGCTTAGACCTGAAAAAATTACCTTTACTAAAGGCAAAATTTATAATGCAAAAACTAAAGAGCCCTTAGAAGCTACTTTTGAACTGTTTGATTTAGAAACCCAACAACAGGTTACGCAATCGTTTTCGCAAAAAAGTGGCGATTTTTTTGTAACCCTTACCGCCAATAAAAATTACATGGTAAATGTAAATAAAGAAGGCTTTTCTTTCTACAGCGATAATTTTAGTTTAAAAGGTAAAGAAACTGATTTTAATAAACCATATATATTAGATATACCTTTACAGCCAATAGATACAGGCAGTGTAATAGAACTTAAAAATGTATTTTTTGATGTAGCCAAATGGGATTTAAAACCCGAAAGTAAAGTAGAGCTGGATAAGCTAATCACCTTTATTACAAAAAACCCAAGTTTAAAAATTGAGTTTGGTGGACATACGGATAGCGATGGCGATAAAAAATCTAACTTTACATTATCAACCAACCGAGCTAAAGCGGTGGTAGATTATTTAATTACCAATGGTAAAATTGGTGCAGGGCGCTTAACTTACAAAGGTTATGCCGATACTAAACCAAAAGTAAAAAACGATAGCCCCGAAAATAAAGCAAAAAACAGACGAACAGAATTTAAAGTAATTGGTAAATAATAAACCATTAATAAAATGAGCATTAATTTTATTAATTAATTTAAAATTGGTGTTAATTTTTAATACGGAATAATTGCAATACCCACCGAATAAGGATTTAAACCCCTAACACCATTATTTGTAAACACTTCGCTTAAATAGTAACTGGCCGTTAAGGCTATATGTTCCCAACCAATTCTAAAATTAATACCATACCGTAAAGGGTTTATGTTTTTTATATTATACACTCTTATTTTACCATCATTATCGGTTATGCTTCTAAAATTACTTACCACATAACCAATTTTTACACCTAAGTGTATTTTAAATTGCCTATCTGTTTTGGTTCTAAACCTAAGTTCTAAGGGCACTTCAATTATTTTTTGCGCAAACCTATTTAGTGTATAAGGGCGATTAAAAGGTTGGTAGCTTGTAATAAAGGCGTTTGTGCTACTATCTCTAGTGTAAATAACGTTGGCATTACTATGAAAATTATGGCTATAAATACCAATGCCATAGCCAAAACTAAAGGCACTATTTTTAATGGGCTTATCAAATAAAAGGCTAAAATTTACACCAATACTTTTATAATAACTTTGAGTAATACCAGCGGGCAAATTTAAAAAGCCAGTGTGGTTAATTTCTAAAATACATCTATCATGTGGGTCTGATTTATAATTTTTTAAATCAAATTCGTTTTTAGTTTTATTTTTTTGTTCAGTATTAGTAGTTTTCAAACTATCATTTTTTACTTGCGAAAATGATAGCAACGGCAGTAATGTTATTATTAATAAATTATAAAAAAAAAGTTTCAAGTTTAGTTAATTTAAGGATAAAGATAATTATATTTTTTAGGTAAACATTTAACTTTTTGTGGCAAAGGCAATACTGAGTATAGATACTCTTATTCCCTCTATATTTTTTAAGGCTTGCCAAGCTGCTTCAATAGTAGCGCCAGTTGTAATTACATCGTCCACAATTAAAATATGTTTATTTTTTAAAACCTCGGGGGTTTGTAATTTAAAAACTCCTTCTACATTTTGCCAACGTTCAAACTTTTTTTTGTTAGTTTGGGTATTGGTGGCATTTATTTTTTGTAAGGCAATTGCGTTTAAACTAATGTTTAATTGCTGGGCAATACCTTTAGCAAACCACTCGCTTTGGTTATAGCCCCGTTGTTTTAATTTTTTGGCGTGTAGCGGTATTGGTAAAATAATATCTACTGTTTTTAAACTATTATTTTCTATTAAATCTTTAGCGTATAAGTTTCCAATAAACTGCGCCAACTCTTTTTGGTTTTGATATTTTATAGCATATAGTAATTTTTGAACTCTGCCACTTTTTTCAAACACATAAAAACTCAAGGCATTTTCAAAAGGTATTCTTCCTGCAAAAACAAAACTTAGCTCGTGGTTTAATTGATGGTGATAATTACTTTTTGGCAAGTTTATTTGGCATAAATTACAAATAAATTGTTCATGTTTAAGCAAATTTGTGCTGCAAGCCTCACAATGCCTAGGATAAATTAATGACATGAAATCGTTAATAAGTGCCATAAAATTACCTTAAAAATACAAATTTTACATTGTATTTTTGTATTATGAACGAAGATCAACAAAATAAAAAAAAGAAAGCAGGTATAATCTTATGGTTTGTAATAGGTTTATTACTTGTTACGAATGGTTTTACTATTTGGCTGTTGCTAAACAAAAAAACCGAAATTGTAGAACAAAAAATAATTACTGAAAAAATTATTATTGAACGCGATAATGTTAAAACCGATTTATTGGCTTTAAAAACCGATTTTGAATCGTTAAAAACAAATAATACGTCAATGCAAAAAGATATTGAAGAGAAAAAAGCACGTATTGAAGAATTAATAAAAGAAGCAGAAAAACACAAAGGCGATGCTTATATTATTGCCAAGCTTAGAAAAGAAACTGAAACCCTGCGCGATATTATGAGAGGTTATGTGCATACGATAGATTCGTTAAACACTTTAAACCAAACTTTAGTGGCCGAAAAGAAAACGGTTTTAAAACAATTAGACGAGGAAAAAGAAAAAGAAAATACCTTGGTAAAAGAAAAAGAAGAATTAAAAACAACTATTGCCAAAGGCAGTATATTAACCTGTTTTAATGTAAGTGCAAAAGCCGTATTATATAAGCGAGGTGGTAAAAAAGAAATTGAAACAAGCAAAGCTCGAAAAACCGAAAAAATAAAAGTAAGCTTTAGTTTAGGCGAAAATAAAATTGCAAAAGCGGGCGAAAAAACAGTGTATGTTCGCATATCTACGCCTGATGGTAAAGAAATGGCAAAGAGTTACGACGAGGGTAATCGTTTTACATTTAATAAAAGTAATGGCTACTTTGCAGGTAAAGAAACCTTAAACTATGCCAATACCGAAATTAGTGGTGTTACCTATTGCGAGGGGCAAGGCGAATTTGTACCCGGTAATTATATTATTGAAATAGTGTGCGATGGCGTTATTATTGGTAGTGGCGGTTTAAAGTTAGATTAGCACGCTTTATAAATTACTCCATCAATTTTTTTAAATGCTCTCGGGTCGATTCGTCTTCCCAGTCAATAAAGCCAACGGTTTCGTTGGTTACTTCTAGTTTTGTATTTACAATGTATGAGGTTGGTATAGAAAAAATATGTATTGCATTAAAATTTGTATTTAATTTTAAAAACGTAAAAGGGTATTGCTTTCTTTCCTTCCAAGCAGCTATGGTTTCAATATCTTCGTCGCTAATACAAATAATTTCCACATCGCTTAAACTTTTTTCTTTTATTTTTTTAAGCGAATTTAGCTCATCAATACAATTACCACACCAGCTAGCACCAAAGCTTACTAACATTTTTTTACCTTTAAAATCGTTAAAATTAATTTTTTGCGATTGAAGGTTATACAACTCTAAACCCGCAAAATTAATACTAGGCGGCACATTGTATTTTTTGTAAAAATAATAACCAATTAGCGAGGCAATAATTAAAACAAGTATAAAAATATATTTTCTGTTCATATAAAGTAATTAAAAGTAAAAAGTTAATTAAAAAATAAATCAAATTAATTTAGCTCAAAAATACGAATAGATTTGTAGGTATTAATAATGCTTTTACTTTTTAAAATATTTAAATTTTTATTAAAACTACTGGTAGGGTTTTTAATTATATCTATTGCATCGGTAATTTTGTTTAAATGGGTGCCAGTGCCTATAACACCGCTTATGTTAATACGTTGTGTAGAACAAAAAAGCGATGGCAAATCACTAACCTTAAAACACAATTGGGTAAGTTTAGATAAAATATCGCCCAAACTACAGTTAGCCGTAGTGTGTAGCGAAGACCAAAATTACTTAAAACACTTTGGTTTTGATTGGGGCGCTATTCAAAAAGCAATTAAAGCAAACGAAGAAGGTAAAAAATTACGGGGCGGAAGTACCATAAGCCAACAAACCGCTAAAAATGTGTTTTTATGGAGTAGCAGAAGCTATTTGCGTAAAGGCTTAGAAGCTTACTTTACCTTATTAATTGAAATTTTTTGGAGCAAAGAACGCATTATGGAAGTGTATTTAAATAGTATTGAAATGGGCAATGGCGTGTATGGTGCCGAAGCCGCTGCACAGTTTTGGTTTAAAAAAACTGCTTTAAAATTAAATAAAGATGAAAGTGCTGCCATTACCGCTATTTTACCAAACCCTTTAAAATATGTGGCTAACCCACCAAGTGCCTACATTGCAAAACGAAAAGTTTGGGTAAAGCAACAAATGAGTTATTGGGGAAACCAGTTAGATTACGATAAGTATAACGATGATGAAGGAAATGAAGCGCCAACTAAACTAAAAAAGAAAAAATAGTAACTATAATACCCAAAACAAAATGAACCGAATTTTTGCCCTTACCATATTTATAATAATGTTTTTAAGTTGTGGCAATTCTACCACTAATTATAATGTAAAAACCGCATTAAAGCCTAAAAAAGCTACTATTAATGCACAACTAACGCCTTATAAAAAAGCAATAGCGTATCAATTAGATACTTTATTTACAAAAATGTATACCAGTGGTGGCTTTAACGGTAGCGTTATTGTTGCAAAAGGCGGCACTGTACTGTATAAAAAAGCATTTGGGTATTGCAACAAAGAAAAAAATTGTATGCTAAATGATAGTAGTATGTTTCAATTAGCATCGGTTAGTAAAGTAATTACCGCCACTTCCGTTTTAATGCTTTTTGAACGCGAACAAGTAGATATTAATAAACCCTTTCAATTTTATTTTAACGATTTTCCATACGAAGGAATTACAGTAAAACAATTATTAAATCACCGCTCAGGTTTACCAAATTATATTTATTTTTTAAATTCTGAAATTGCTCAGCCAAATTATAAAATGAATAACGAGGAGTTGTATGCCTACATTTTAGCAAAACTACCAAAGGCCTATTTAAAACCTAACACCCGTTTTAATTACTGCAATACCAATTATGCATTACTAGCCTTATTAGTTGAAAAAATTTCGGGTAAACCATTTAATCAATTTGTAAACCAAGAAATATTTAAACCTTTAGGAATGAACCACACAAATAGTATTAAAGATATTGACTTAAACGCAACCAACATTACAAAACCTTATAATTTAAAATGGAAACCCATTGAGTTTGATGCCAGCGATTATGTATTGGGCGATAAAAGTATTTACAGCACCCCCTACGATTTGTTTTTGTTTAGCGAAGCCTTGTACCAAAACAAATTAATAAAACCCGAAACGCAACAATTAGCTTATACAGCTTACAGCAGCGAAAAAAAATTAAGTAATTATGGTTTAGGCTGGCGTATAAAAAATTTTAACGATAGCTTAACAAAAGAAGTATTTCATAATGGCTGGTGGCATGGTTATCGCTCCTCTTTTCACCGCCGATTAAAGGATACCTTAACGGTTGTTATTTTAAGTAATCAATTAAACAAAGCCGCTTACCAAACTTATAAAGTGTATCAAATATTAGATAATACTGTAGGTAATACGACAGATCAAGAAGAAGAATAATCTTACTCAGGCATGGGTGGCTTTTTGTTTTCTAATATACAAGGCAATTGCCAACCACAAGTATAAATAATAGTGTTTTTTTGTACAATTTTTGTTTTGGTTTTAGTAATGCTAATTTCAGCAATTTCTTTTTTCCATTCTGCTTTTAAACAGGCTTTATCAAAATCGCTTATAAAAAAATGCTGAGGCGTTTTTTTATAATACCGCCAAGTTTCAACTACTTTATAAGTACCTATGTTTAATTTTATTGTTAAAATGCCTAATTCGTTTGTTTTTACAGAATCTACTTTACCAGTGCTTGATATAATAATAACCACTTTATTAGCATAAACTTTTGGTATTAAAGCATCGGCTTCTATCTCCTTACTTGGTCTAGCGCCACCGCAATAGGGTTGCATAAACGTGATGGGTAGTGTAATTATTTTTTTTTGAGCGTAAACAGCTACTGTTGTTAAACAAAAACTAAGCGCCATTAAAGTTTTAAATAGAGAGTTCATACAACAAATGTATTAAAATTATAAAGATTTAGTGCATACATAAATTAGTAAACAAATTATACAAAATTATATTGAGCAGCAAATATCAGTGCAACACACACTAACAAGAGCGTTAAAATCGTATTAATTATTTTATCATCTTTTAAGCTAAATAAAAAATCGCCAATAAAAAACGAAAGCGGAAAAGCGTAGATTAAAATAATACTGCTGCTATTGGCGCCACCTGAGAAAAAACCAAACATCGAGAAAAATAAAAGCCATAACAATATAACTTTAGTGCGTTGCTTTTTTACAGTGTTGCCAAAGCCTTTTAATAAATTATTAAGTACAGATAATAATAATAAAATAAATAAAAATACGCCTAATGGCATATAATATTCGCTAAACGAGGGCATTTGTAAGCTCTTAAAGTATAAACGTGTAGCACTCATAAAGTACCACTGATTAAAATCACTTAAATAGGCAATACATTCAAAAATAAAAATAGGAGCCACAAAACCTAAAATAGAAATTACCCAATCGCGCCAATAAAAGGGGCGTAATACCAGTAAAATAATAAAAAATAACGGAAAACTGAGAATGCTTGAAATGGTTATAAATGCCGAAAAACTGAGCCAAAATGCGGCTTCAAATAAATTATTTAAAACATTTTGCTTTCTATACGTATCTAATAATTTATAAATTGAAAACATAACAAATATATTAGTAAAAACCTGCGGTGTTATTTGAAACGCATTTACCGAAACACTTGTTAACACTAAATAAATAAATACTGGAAAAAAATTAGATTTATCTACAATTTCTTGATTAATGGAAATGCGGTGTACTAAAAAAGTGCCTATAAAAATAAATACATAATTAATGAACACAATTAAAATTTTACTATTTATTTTAGTCGTAAAATAATTATAAAATAAATTAGGATAGTTATTGCTTTCTATTGGTATTACTGAAAAAAATGACAAAATACCAAAAATTAAAAAGCAACTTAATGCTAATACCAACCCACTTCTAATCCCCTTATTTAATACAGTTGCAAACACAATTTTTTTATTTAAAACATTTGGTTATTTTTGTACTGTAAACATACAAATTAATACAAATTATGAGCGCTTTATTTATAACCTTAATGGTAACTTGGACAGATGTTTTTGAAAGTATTGGTAATTTTTTTCAATGGTGTTTTAAAGGCATGCGTGTTTTAGGACAGGGACCAAATGTATTTATTTCAATATTCGTAATTGGAATGTTAACGTTTTGGTGTATGCGCATTTTAAAATATAAAAAAGAAGCCCAACGCAATAACACAATTGAGTAAAATTTACAAAAACAAATTACTTTAGGTTCTATATTTAAATTTATAGAATATATAACTTTTTTTAAGGCTTCAACGCTCACATTTCTTAATAAATTTTATACCTTTAAACGGTGATTAAAAAAATTGCAAACTGGTTTGAGCATAAGGCCTTTGGGGTATGCGAATGGTGGGGTAAAAAATTAGGTATAAATACTACCAAAGTGCGTATGTATTTTATTTATTTATCGTTTTTTACCTTTGGTAGCCCTGTAATTATTTACTTTATTATGGCTTTTATTTTAGAGCATAAAAATTACTTTAAACCTTTTTATACCAAAAAACGCCCAAGTGTTTGGGACATTGATTAAACACTATAAATTTTACTAAATTAAATGCCCTCTACTTTCGGAAAGTTATACCTATTGCCAGTACCAATTACCGAAGGCAACGAAAATAAATTTATACCCAATTATAATTTCGAAATTGTAAAAAACTTAACTCATTTTATTGCCGAAGATGCTAAAACAGCGCGTCGATTTTTAAAATACTTTTCGTATCCTAAAATTGAAAATGCTCAAATTGTAGAGTTAAACCAGCATACCAAGCAATTTGCCATTGCAGAATTAATTACACCCTTATTAAATGGCTATGATGTAGGCTTAATGAGCGACGCTGGTTGCCCAGCCATTGCCGACCCTGGCGCCGAAGTAGTACAACTTGCACATCAAAAAAATATTATAGTAGTGCCTTTAGTGGGGCCAAGCTCTATTGTATTAAGTATAATGGCTAGTGGCTTTACAGGGCAAAACTTTGCCTTTGTAGGCTATTTACCTATTGAAAAAGAGGCTAAATTAAAACGCTTAAAAGAATTAGAACAATTGGTTTTAAAAACTAACCAAGCACAATTTTTTATTGAAACACCATACCGTAATGTGCATTTTTTTGAAATGCTTCTCCATTCTCTATCGCCACAAACTATGTTATTTATGGGCGTAAACATTACCTCACCAAACCAACTACTTATAACAAAAACCATTGCCGATTGGCGAAAAACTCCCACGCTCGATTTAAATAAAATACCTGCTGTATTTGGCATTTATAAATAAACGCAGAATACTAAAATGCTTGGTATAATTTTAAAATAACAACAAACTAAAATCTTTCAAATATTTGAAACCCTTTGGCGCAAAGATAGATTTGCCTTAAACGCTAACGGAATTGGACTAGCCACTGTAAAAAAAATGGTATAAAGTTTAGGTGGTAAAATTAATGTAGAATCTGAAATAGGTAAAGGCACCCTATTTAATAGCCTTAGCCAAAAACGAATGTCTGTTTGTAAACTTTGATAAGTGAAAGGCAAAACGATTTCATGAAAAAAATAAAAAATAATAATAAAATACTTTTGTTACTTTGCAATTAAATGAATGATATTGAAATAAACGTACAATTTGAACAGGTTTTAAATTTTGTAAACCAAACCAACCAAAGTATTTTTTTAACTGGTAAAGCGGGTACAGGTAAAACTACTTTACTAAAATATATTAAACAAAATACCTTTAAGCAATTAGCCATTGTAGCTCCTACAGGTGTTGCGGCCATTAATGCAGGAGGTAGCACTATTCATTCGTTTTTTCAATTTCCCTTTACTCCTTTTTTACCTTCTATAAAAGAAACTGGAGAAATAAATTTTAATCAATCCAATTTACCCAGCTTAAAATATAATGGTCAACGCCTTGCTATTTTTAGAAATTTAGAACTATTAGTAATTGACGAAATTAGCATGGTGCGTGCGGATATGTTAGACCAAATTGATATTACCTTACGCCAAGTACGCAAAAAAACACATTTGCCTTTTGGTGGCGTACAAGTTTTATTAATTGGCGATATGTATCAACTTCCGCCAGTGGTGCAAAACGAAGAGTGGAAACTTTTAAGCGAAGTATATAAAAGTCCTTATTTTTTTGATAGCCTTGTTATTAAACATAATTACCCTGTTTATATTGAATTAGATAAAATTTATAGACAAAAAGAACAAAGCTTTGTTGATTTATTAAATAAGGTACGTAACAATAATTTAGATGCAGAGAGTTTAGAATTACTTAACTCACATTACAATGCTAACATTACCCAACACGATTACCAAACTAATATTACCTTAACAACCCATAATAAAAAAGCCGACGAAATAAACGCTGCTGCTTTAAATGCCTTGCCAGATAAAGCCTACAAGTTTATATGTAAAGTAGATGGGAGTTTTAATGAGAAAAACTATCCGGCCGACGAAACACTTATTTTAAAAAAAGGCACGCGCGTAATGTTTTTAAAAAACAATACCGAAAAAAATTATTACAACGGTAAAATTGGCATTGTTACCTTTATAAACGACGAAAAAATAAAAGTAAAATGCGAAGATGATTTTGCCGAAATTGAAGTAATAAAAGAAGTATGGACAAATGTTACCTTTCAGGTAGATAAAACCACTAAACATATTAACGAAGAAATAGTGGGTACCTTTACCCAATATCCTTTGCGTTTGGCTTGGGCTATAACTATACATAAAAGCCAAGGCTTAACCTTCAGTAAATTAATTATTGATGCCGCTGAAGCCTTTAGTGCAGGACAAGTATATGTGGCCTTAAGCCGTTGTAGTAACCTAAATGGCTTAACCTTAAGTAGTAAAATAGATAAAAGCAGTTTATTAAACGATGCTAAAATTGTAAATTTTGCAAACACTAAACAGCCACAAGAACTAGTAAATACATTATTTACAACATCGCAAAAAAACTATACTAAACTATTACTAATTAATTTATTAGATTTTACTGAGGTGATAGAATTACGTAAAGATGTTGCTGGTTTATTATCCTTACATCAAAAACATATTAATAAAGATGGTAACGAATGGGCACTACAGGTATTTACTAAGCTTGATAATTTACATTATGTAGGTAATAAATTTAAACACCAGTTAAGTAATTTAATTGATAACGCACTTAATATTGAGCAAGACGAAGCCTTTAACAACAGATTAAAACAGGCAAGTATTTATTTTGAAGCCGAATTACAAACCCTGTTTGCACTTATAAAAAACACGCCCTTAGTTACCGAAAGTAAAGAAGCTGCCGATGATTTAAATGGCAGTTTACAGCCTTTAATAGATGCTATTTATACTAAAAAAGTATTAACACATAATTGCACTAAAGGTTTTGTTTTTAGAGAATTTATAAAAACAAAATTAGCCATTACATATACCGATACAAAAGTAAATGTGTACGCAAGTGCTAAAAATACTAGAGTTTCGGCAGATGTAAACCATCCAAATTTATACCGAGAACTATTATTGCTACGCGACGAAATTTGTAACGCGGAACAAAAACCAATTTTTATAGTGGCGAGTAATAAAACACTTACTGAGTTAGCCAATTATTTACCCACCAATAAAGAGCATTTATTAAAAATATCAGGCTTTGGCGAAAATAAAGTAAAGGCTTATGGTAATCAGTTTTTAGCAATTATTATAGAGTATATGTTACAACATAATTTAACAAGTAATATAGAGGCTTTAATTGAAACGAATAAAAAAGTAAAAAAAACAAAAGCTGAAAGTGTAGATACTGATAGTAAAAAAACGAAAGAAAGTAAACCAGATACAAAACAACAAACATATTTATTATATAAACAGGGCATTTCCTTAGCCGAAATTGCAAAACAACGCAACATGGCATTAAGTACTATTGAAGGACATTTAACGCCATTTGTAGCCAGTGGCGATATTGATATTAATACCCTTGTAGAACCTAAAAAACAAGAACTAATAGCCAAAGCCTTAATAAATTTTAAACAAGAATTAGGTATTACCTCTATAAAAAGTAGCTTACCGCAAACGATAACCTATACCGATATACGTTATATGGTGGCTTTGCATAATAAAAAAGAGGATACTAATAAGATAAATTCCTAATTAGAAATAAACCATTCGTTATCAAATTTGCAATTAAACTCGGGGTCTAATTTTATGTAAGTAATTTTTGAACGTTTTTTAATCCAATCTTTTATCATTTTTTTATTATGATCGGCAGTTGCCATTATGGCTAACTTTTGGTAATCGTCTTTAATATTTGTTTTATGAGGATCTATTCTGTTTTTTAGTTTTAATAATCTAAAACCGGGCTTACCATCTGCTTGACTTACAAATTGCATGGGTTTACTTATTTCGCCAATTTGCATACTGTTAAGTGTTACAATTAAATTTTGGTCCATTTCACTAAGCGTTTCATTATCAAATTTGGTACTGGCCGTTTGTGGGTTTACCATTAAACCACCATTTTGTTTGGTGTCTTTATCATCGCTATAGCGTTTTGCAGCTTCTTCAAAGGTATATTTACCTTCTTTAATATCGTTTTGTATCGAGTCTAATTTTTGTTTACAGGCATAAAAATCGCTATTCGTCATTTTAGGAATTACTAAAATATGGCGCGCATCTAACAACTCGCCTTTACGTTTTACCAATTGTATAAAATGGTAACCATAAGCGGTTTCAAAAACAGTAGAAACCTCGCCCTCTTTTAATTTAAAGGCAATGGCTTCAAATTCAGGTACCATTTGCCCTCTACCAAAGGTTAAAAAACCACCATCTTTAGCCGAGCCCGGGTCTTCGCTATACAAACGTGCTAGTATTTTCATTTCTTTTTTACCACTAAGTACTTGTTGGCGGTATTCTTCTAATTTTTGTTTGGCTTCTAATTTTTCTTCGGGACTAAAACTTGGCTTTTTTACAATTTGTTGTAGTTCAACTTCTGAATTTATTAGTGGTAAACTATCTTGAGGGATAGATTTAAAAAATATGCGTACTTCGGCAGGGGTTAATTTAGAATCGCCACTAATTTTGCCTTGCATTTTTTGTGCAATTAATTGTTCTTTAATATCTGGGCGTAAATCATCTTTAATAACGTTGGTGCGTTTTCCGTAAAAGGCTTCTAATTTTTCTTCGCTACCAAATTGTTGTATGTAATAATTCATACGACGCCCTAATTCTTGCTCTACTTCGTTATCGTTAACAACTACGCTATCTCTATCGGCTTGGGCTAATAATAGTTTTTGAAACACCAATAATTCAAACGCTTTGCATTTATTTAAAGGTTGTTCGCGTTTTTCTTGCTCTAACATGGTGTTTTGTATATCGCTTAATAAAATAGGGTATTTACCAATTACTCCCACTACTTTATCAATAACTTGCTGTTGGGCAAAGGTTGTTAGCGAAAACAAAATTGCAAAAAGTAATAATTTTAGTTTAATCATAAGAGTTTAAAAATACAAATTTTATAAATAGTGTTTTTGAGTGAAATCATAAAAAATTAAAAATTAAGTATCAACAATAACTATTAGCGTTTTAACGAATTTAGTTTACGATAGCCAATGAGTTGGTCGTAATAAGTGCCAATTTTACGATGATATACAAAAATGTTATAATTATTTTCAGTATCCCAATGGTTGCCTTCAGTAATTGTTTCGTCGCCACTTTTATTATTATCGTTGCTTAAAACATAAATGTAATTATAGTAACCCTGTTTTAAATATAGTTTTGCTTCGTAACCAAAGCGTTTTGGGTTATAACTAAGTTTGCTTAATTTATTCATTCGCCAATCGGTTAGTTTTCCTAAAATGTAAAAATTACCAGTAGGTTCGGGGTTTACATAAGGTAAAAAAAACTCCACATAAACATAATCCGCCTCTACATCCACATTACCAATGGCATTAGTATTTTTAATTAAATAACTGCCATTAATATCGTTATAAAAAGTATAAGGTTTTGTGGTACGTAATTCTTCGGGGTACAAAACGCTGTGATTTTTTAAATCATCATCTCTATAATTTTCTTTTACTCGCTCGGTTAAAAAGCGTAAACTTCTAATATCAAAATACCTAAACTCGTTGCCGCCATTAAAGGTACTAGCATCATCTAACGAATAGGTAAGTGTATTATTACCCATAAAGGTGGGTTTAATGTTGGTAACGGCATTATCCCAACGGTTATTTTGAGTTATTACCACTTTTAAATCGGCATAGGGGTTGGTAATATCGTAACTTGAGTTGTAAATAGAAAAATCTAAATGCTGTTTATCGTATTGGTCTTCGCCCCCAATGGGTTGCCTAAAGGTAGTAGCAACGGTAACTTTATTATCGTACACTAAAAATCGGCGGCTAAGTACTATATCTTTTTTATCGCCATTAAGGTAAACATACATTACATAGTTACCACTTTTAGTAAATTTTATGTTTTCTTGCGGAAAGTTAATACTGTAATGGGTGTACTTTTGAAAGGTATTTACCGAATAATTAAAATTTATAATATTTAAATCAAAAAAACCCGTAAGGTACTCGCTAATCATTAAATCGCTGGGAGTCCAATCGGCATTGCAATGTACAAAGGTTAAGGAGTATTGTTTTTTATCGCCATCTAAATCATCAAAATTTAATTGAATTTGTTCGGTCGTATTTAAATCTATAATTGGTGCGGCGTACTCCCAAGTAGCTTCGTAACATTGCACGGTTTTAATGGTGGGTTTGTAAACGTAATCATCGTATTTTAAAACATTATCGTTTACGTAATCCTCATCAGTTGTACTACTTTTTTGCGAAAAAATAGAGAGAGGAATTAATAAACTAATAAAAAAACTAAAAGCAAGTTTTATAAGCATAATAATCAAAGATAAATAAATGTTATGCCTTATAACGTTTATTTATGCAAAATAGTGTGAAAAAAGATGTTTTTTATAAATTTAAAAATAAATAACCTCTTAACACTTGTTTTTATAAAATTACTTTTTAAATTAGTAACATTATTAACCCATTAAAACAAAAAATATGGCAATTAGAGGTAAAGTAAAAGATGTTAAAACTGAACCAGGAACAATGCGTTCGAGTGGAACTGTAACAGATACGGCTACAAAAATTGACTATCCTTTTACACAATCGTGTTGTACTGAATTAGGAATTCAAGTAAATACCATCGTTCAGTTTGATACCGTTATGGTTGGTACTACAAATTATGGCGTAGCATTAGATCCCGTTGAAAAAGGTACAATTACTAGTGTTAATTATGATCTTGGAACAGGTACTTTAACAGATAGATTAGGTAATACTGTAGATTTTGATCAAGTTTATTTAAAGGAAATAGGTATAATTAGTGGAAGTATTGTTAAATACTTGCTAGTTAATTATAATGGAAAACCGCTTGCCACTTCATTAAAATTAGTTAAATAATTTGTGTAACTATATTAAATTAGGGTCGGGTATTAAAAAACCGACCCCTTATTTTGTGAAATTAAAAATTACGATTTTATTTTTTGCCTTATTTATATCTCTTAAGCTTACTCCCCAAGCTTTAGTAGATACATTGTATAGTAAATTAAACGCTTGTAAAACAGATGCTTGTAGAACTAAAATAGAGTTATTATTAGCAGAAGAATTATACTTTGTAGATGAAGAAGAAGGTAAAAAAATTTCTGAAAAATTATTTTTGAGTGTAAACTCCTCAGATACTTTAAACTATTTAAATGCCCAATATTATTATGCTATTTATTGTTTAAATTTTAATAATTTAAATAAAGCGTACACAATTTTTTCTGAACTAAAATTAAATGGACTTAAAACAGCTAATAAATCCTATTTGGCCAGAGCAAATTATGGATTAGCTAGATATTATATTTTAAATAACGATTATAAAACGTCAACCGACTTGTTTTTTACTGTTTTAAAAATGTTTGAAGAACTAGGGGATGACTATTTTGTTTCATTAACGTACATTCAAATAGGGATAGTAAATTATAGGTTAAAAAATATTACTAAAGCAATTGAATTTTTTAAAAAATCATTAGAGATTGCTACTAAAAATGATTTAAAAAAGCAGATTGCCAGCGCATACTCCTCATTGGGTAACATCTTCTCTAATCAAAACAATAATGATATTGCTATTGAATACTACAATCGTGCTTTAAAAATATATAAACAACAAAAATATGATTTAGAACTAGCTAAAATTTTGTCAAACATTGGTACTATTTTTTCAGCAAAAAATCAATTAACTGAAGCTCAAAATTATTACAAACAGGCTTTGCAATTATATTTAAAATTTAAAAGAAGTAATAGTACAGCAAATTGTTATATAAATATAGGTAATGTGGCTTATAATCAAAATAATTTTAAAGATGCTGAAGTAAACTATGCTCAAGCTTTAAAGTATGTTGATGAAAATGATTTAACGATAAAAGAAAGTTTATTTTATAATTTGGGAGAAGTAAATTTTAGCTTAAAAAATTACGATAAAGCCTTTAAATACCAAGATAGTTGTATTACCATTAAAGATAGTATTTATAGCCACGAATCTATAAAGTCATTAAATGATATGCAAACTAAATACGAAACCACTAAAACAAAATTAGAATTAGATAAAAAAGAATTAGAAGCTAATAACAAACAACTTATTATTTATGCTGCACTAGGTGGTTGTGTATTATTATTAGGAGGTTTATTTTTTATTTTTAGAGGTTTAACAAAACAGCGAAAAGCCAATACCTTATTAGAAGAAAAAAATATAATTATTGAAGAACAAAAACACATTGTAGAAGAAAAAAATAAAGATATAGGTGATAGTATACGCTATGCCAAACGCATACAAGAAGCCATTTTACCACCTAATAAAATGTGGTTTGATATTTTACCTAATTCGTTTGTATTATATAACCCAAAAGATATTTTAAGTGGTGATTTTTATTGGTTAGAACAAACCGATGATTATATTTTTGTTGCGGCGGCAGATTGTACAGGCCATGGGGTACCAGGGGCATTAATGAGTATTGTTAATTATAATTTATTAAACAAATCAACCCTCGAAAAAAATCTAACAAGTCCTGGCGAAATTTTAGATTCTGTAAATTATTACCTTACCCATTCGCTTCATCAAAGTTTTAACGAATCATCTATAAAAGATGGAATGGACATTTCGCTTTTAGCGATGAATAAAAAAACAAAAGAAGTTTATTATGCAGGGGCTAATAACCCTATTTATATTATTAGTAATGGTGTGTTGCTGGAAATAAAATCAAATAAATTTCCGGTAGGCGCATTTATTGAAGATAATATTCAAAATTTTACGAGTATAAAATTAGATGTAAAACCTGGCGATGTAATTTATTTGTTTACTGATGGCTTTGCCGACCAGTTTGGTGGCCCAAAAGGTAAAAAATTTAAATACAAACAGTTTACCGAACTATTACTAAATAATTGTACAATGCCTTTAAATGAGCAATGTAAAATTTTAAATCAAAAATTTATGGAGTGGAAAGGTGATTTGGAGCAGGTTGACGATATTTGCGTAATTGGAATTAAAATATAAACCCTACATCCATTTTTTTCTTTTAAAATAAATTACTAAACCTATAATTACGGTAAGCATTACTGCCCAAACACAGGCGTAGCCTATTGGCGATTTTAATTCGGGCATATATTCAAAATTCATACCATACACACCTGCAATAAAGGTTACGGGTATAAAAATACTACTCATAATGGTTAATACTTTCATCACCTCGTTCATTTTATTGGCATTGGTACTTAAATAAATATCCATAATACCACTTAATAAATCTCGGTAGGTTTCTACAGTATCAATAATTCGAGTACTATGGTCTTGTATATCTCTTAAAAATAAATCGGTACTTGGTGTAATTAAAACCGTTTCGCTACGTATTAAATTTGCAATTAAATCGCGTAAGGGCCACACTTGCTTTCTTAAAAAAATAACTTCGCGTTTTAAACGGTACAATTGTTTTAAGCTTTCTTTTTTAGGCTCGTTCATTATCTCTTCTTCAATTTCTTCTACTCTATCGCCTATTTTTTCAATTGCAGTAAAATAACAATCTACTACGGCATCTATTAATGCATAAAATAAATAATCAGCCCCTAATCTTCTTACCCTTCCTTTGCACTGCCTAAGCCTGTTACGAATAATATCAAAGGCATCGCCGCCATGTGGTTCTTGAAAAGAAATAACCGTGTTTTCTAACAAAACAATGGATAGTTGTTCTGATATCACTTCGGCATCGTAATTAATCATTCGCATTATGGCTAAAATGTAATTATCAAACTCTTCAAATTTTGGACGTTGATCTATATGTACAATATCTTCTAATGTTAATGGATGTATATTGTATAGTTTGCCAATTTTTTCAATTAAACTGGTATTATGCACTCCTTCTATGTTTATCCACTTTACCATATTTGGTTTTACGTGCATAATACAATCTTCTAAATCATAAAAATCTTGCTCAAAATATTCAGTTTCGTTAAATTCTATTAACGTAATTTTTACTTTTTGATCGGTTTCTTCGCCGTTATAAAACAAAGCTCCAGGAGGTGCGCCTATGTTATGATTTTTACTCATCTATTTCAGTTTCTATATTTTTGTTTCCTTGTACGCATACTACAATTTCTCCTTTAACGGTTTTGGCCGAAAAATAAGTTATTAATTCGGTTACGGTTCCTCGCTTTGTTTCTTCAAATAATTTTGTTATTTCACGCGATACAGTGGCTAATCTATCGGCACCCAAATGGTCTTTTAATTCTTGCAATAATTTTACTAATCTAAACGGCGATTCGTAAACAATAAATGTTTTTTCTTCTAAGGCTAACTGTTTTAATTTAGTTTGCCTGCCTTTTTTTTGCGGCAAAAAACCATAAAAACTAAATTCGTTACAGGGCAAGCCACTGTTTACAAGAGCGGGTACAAAAGCCGTTGCGCCAGGTAAACTAATTATAGGGATGTTGTTTTTTATAACTTCTCTAATTAATAAAAAGCCAGGGTCGCTAATGCCTGGTGTGCCAGCATCAGAAACTAAGGCTATGTTTTTGCCTAAGTTTAATAGTGTAATTAATTCTTCTAAAATTTTATGTTCGTTGTGTTGGTGATACGATTTTAAAGGTTTTTCAATTTGAAGATGTTTTAATAAAAAAAGCGTTGTGCGCGTGTCTTCAGCTAAAATTAAATCTACCGTTTTAAGTGTATTAATTGCTCTTAAGGTAATATCCTGCAAATTACCTATGGGGGTGGGTATAATAAATAACTGTCCGCTCATTTTAAATAAAAGTATACTATTTATACTTAAACTTAATTAATAAGGGTAATAGTTATTGATAGTTAAATGTTAATGATTTTAGTGTTGAATTTATTTATACGAAACGGCTATCACAGCCTCACCATTTGTAATGTTTAGAGTATTTGTACCGTTTTGCAAGGTGCAATTAAATTTTATTTTTAATTTTTTAGTCGCCTCATTTTTTTCGTTTAATTTATAATTTTCAATCGAAATAATTTCAAACTTATTGGTGCTAGGTTGGTTTAAGGTACTTGATGAATATTCTATACCGCTTGGATCGATTACTTTTATAGTGATAGCTGATAAGGCTTTTGGGTTGGCAAGGCTGTTAAAATAAGCGTTGTAGTTGGCGTTACACACGCTATAATTAAAGCAAGGGGCTTGGTAATAAGTTACGCAAGTATTGGTAGCATTGCTTAATGTTAATTTAGGGCGATAATAATTTTGAGAACTATAATTATGGGTGGGGTTTGATAAGGAAGAGGTAGCTCCATCGCCAAACTCCCAAAAGTAAGTTGTACCCGTAATGCTAGTAGTAGGGTTGCTACTAAAGGTATATCTTAAAAAAGAATAATTATTTGATGTATCTCTTACGGCCGAAATATTTGTTTGCAAAGCATTACCAATATAAAAAGTATTTGTGTGTGTGATTGAACATGTTGGAGAAGTTTGATTAACGGCTAACATTACATTTTGTATAGTATTAGTTCTGAACACTTTAAAGCCTTGTAAAGATGTTTGGCTGGTGCTATCACTATACCGCCAAGTATTGGTATTGTTTGAGGAAGTAGTTAGTGGCGAAAAATACGCCGAATAATAGAGGGGGGCTAAAACACCATCGTTAAATTGGTAATTACCAGTGTATAAGCCACTATCGGGTTTCATTGGAGCGTTTAGAGCTGATATTTTATAATCGTTAATTTGCACAGATATTCCATAGCTACAGTTTGCACCACAATTTTTTTGTTTTAAATCACCACGGTAAACATAAATGCTATCGGCATTTTGCTCATGTAAAGAGTACATATAATAATTATTAACTCCCGCTTGTATATTAATAGGTAAGCCATTTACATCGCATTTAAAATAAAAATCGGGTGCGACAGCATCGTCTTCTGGCGGCAAAGTATTTTTTTTGCAGGATAAAAAACAAATGCAAAAAGTGAAGATTATATAGAGTAAGTTTTTTTTCATGTTATGTTGTATGATGAATTGTAGTAAATAATTATGTAGTTGTTTGCTTGGTTATTTGTCTAATAGGGTAAACGTTAACCCTAATTTAAAACCTATTGTATTTTGTTTTGTAGTATTTGTTTTTGTATTTATATAAACATCGCTAATACCATACATAAACTCGCAATTAACATTAAAACGTTTGTTTAGTTTATGGCTGTAAAATGCACTTAGTACAACGTTTTTTGTATTTACTCCTTCATAGTAGCCTTTGTTAGTAGTTGTTGTAACATTTGCTTTTACACCATCAAATAAATTATAGGTTTCAACGGTGTTTTTTCCGCCCACTAAAAAGCCTGTATTTAAGCCTAAACCTATTTTACTTATTGGCGATAAGGCATAATTTAATTTTATAGGAACAGAAACATAGTATAAGGAGTTAGTAGTAATGTTTGTGTAACTACCTGTTGAGCCAAATTCGTAAACCGTTTTTGAGGCTGTGTAAAAGTTTTGTTTAATATTGCTAACGTTATAAAATTGAGCTCCAGCACTCACACTTATTTTTTTACTTATATAAATGCCATAATTTAACCCTGCGTAATAATTTAGGCCTACAGCATCTTTTGTATTTATGGTATTAAAGCCTAATAGGTAGGCTGTACCGGCTTCAAGGTTTAGGTGATTAAATTTAGGTTTTGTGTTTTTAAAATAATCATTATCATAAGCTTGTAAAAAATTTACATTGGTATTTTTACATTCGTAGTTTGTTAAATCTTGTTGTACATTTAAAGTTATAGTGCTAAGTGGTTCAAAACTTAGTTTAGAATTTTCTATAATTTCTCTTTTAGTTACTTCAGGTATGCTATTTACTTTATTATTAACAGGGGTATTATCTTTAGTAGAAACAATAATAGGATTTATTTTACTAAAAATAGTAACGCTATTTTTTTGCAACAATTTTTTAGTAGTTACATTAGCATTGGCTATTTTAGTTGCCGTATTACTATCATAATTTTTAGTAGCAATTAATTTGTTGGTTGCTATTGCCTCATTTTCTTCGGTTTTAGTTAATGCCATTGTTGCCACCTCATTTTCATTGGTTTTATATGCAGGGCTTGTATTTATATTTTCTTGGCTGTTAGTATTGGTTTGGCTTGCAAGGTGCTTATCTTTTTTGGTAAGGTTTGTATTCGTATTTATTATAGTTGTGCTTTTATGTGTTTTTTCATTATCTATATAATTCTTTACAGTTTCTTTACTGTCAGTTTGTGTATTTAAATTTTTTAAAGTATTGCTAGTGCTTGAGTTGAATTCGTTATTAATAGGAGTATTATTATTATTATTTGCTTGCGAGATTAAATTTTCAGTATTAGTACTTGAAATTTTATTTTTAGTAGTATTTGCTACAACAACGGCTTTGGTATTTAATTGCACATAGGTAAATACAGCAATTGTACTTACGGTTAATAATGCTAAGCTTAATAACAAAAGGTTTTTACTTTTATTTTTTGCAATAGGGGCAAGCCTATTTGCATCAATTAAAGCGCTTGCTTTTTCCCAATTTTTTTCATCAAACGGAAAAGCAGATTCGTTAATTTTGTTATTTATAATTTTGTCAAACTGTTCTTCAAAACTCATGATACTTATTTTTAAATAGTTGATAATGTTTGTAGTTCTATTTTTTGTTTTAATTTTTGTCTCGCATCGCTCAAATGCCATTTACTGGTACCTTCGCTAATGCCTAATAGTCCGCTAATTTCTTTATGGTTATAGCCATCAATAACGTATAAGTTAAATACTTCTTTAGTTGCATTTGGTAATTGGTTTATTAATTTATGTATTTGTTCGCAACTAATTTTACTAAGTGCTTCGTTTACTTCAGAGTAATCGCTGTTATCATAATACTCTTCAACGTAGCTAATATGTTGGCTTTGTTTTTTGTTTTTACGGTATTCGTCAATTAAAGTATTTACCATTACACGTCTAATCCAAGCTTTAAAAGGCACTTCGGGCTTATAGGTGTGTAGGTGAGTTAAAATTTTTAAGTAACCCATGTTAAGCGATTGGTTAGCAGTATCGTTATCTTTACTGTAACGCATGCAAATACTCATTAAATAACTGTAAATTTTTTTGTATAGGTCGTACTCAGCCTTACGGTTGTGTTCAATGCACAATTGTATAAGTTTTGGCTCAATAGTCATTTTCTATACTACTAATACGTTTTAAAACCAATTATAGTTGGGTCTTTTTAAAAATGTATTTGTTTGATAACCAAATATATAAATAATAATTTGTTATTCAAAAAGTATTGCCATTTTAATTATAAAAAACTATATTTAGGGCTTATAAAATGGCTAACTTAAATGTAATAAATATTAACACCAGTACAATTGATGATTTAAATACAAATGCTTGGGCTATAAACCGTAAAGATCCTAAAAAAGCAATTGAGTTAAGTACTACTGCCCTGCAACAATCGCAAACCTCTAATTACAAAAAAGGTATTGCAGATGCCCTAAAAACCTTAGGCGCTGCCAATGTGTGGATTTCTAACAATAACGATGCTTTAAACCACAGTTTTGAAGCCCTTCAACTGTATAAAGATTTACAGGATATAAAAAACCAAGCGGCCGTAAACTATAACTTAGGGGCAAACTTCAGTTATATTTCCGATTTTGATTCAGCAATAAAATACTACAATAAATGCTATAATTTAAGTAAAGAAATTAACGATGAGTTAGGCATGGCCGATGGCTTAAACGGCATGGGTACTATATACTACCGCATTAACGAAAACGATAAAGCGCTTGAAGTATTACACGAAAGTAGTGCGCTTTGCGAAAAACATCAAAATTTAGATATTTATATAAAAGTATTAGATGGCTTAGGCGAAGCCTATTACAATAAAGGCGAAAATAATTTAGCATTAGAATATTATCTAAAATCGGCAAAAATTAGTAACGAATTAGGAAACAAACAGGTTGAAGCTTTTGCCGTTGACGGTTTAGGACGAACCTACGCTGCCCTAAATAATCCCACCGAGGCCATTTTAAATTTTAATAAAAGTTTGCAATTACGTGTTGATATAGGCTTTAAACCCGGGCAGGCTATATCTCTATTAAATGTAGGCATATTTTATTTACAAAATAAACAATACGATAAGGCGATTGAAAGTCTTGATAAATCGTTACAAATATCATTACAAATAAATAGTAAAGAAGGAGCCTACAAAGTCTGCGAACAATTATCGTTAGTATATGAAGCCAAAAATGACTTTAAAAACGCCATTGAATATCACAAAGAATATACCAAGTATAAAGACGAGGTAATAAGCGAAAAAAGTAATCAAGTAGTAAAAAGTGTTGAAGCTCAAAATAAGCTATTACATTCTCAGGCCGAAAAAGCCATTTTAGAAGAACGTGCCAAAGAATTAGAAAATTTTTCGGATAGCCTTGTGTTAATGAGCCAAGTGGGCCAACAAATTATTTCAAGTTTATCTGTTGAAACCATTGTAAATACGGTTTATAAAAATGTAAATGGCTTAATGGATGCGGTAGGCTTTGGTATTGGCTTATTTAAACCCGAAGACAATACTATTGTTTTTCCAATTTATATTGAAGGCGATGAAACCTTTACAAACCTTAAATACCAAATTAACGATACCAATAGGCTAACAACAATTTGTTTTAATCAAAACAAAACAATAGTTATAAACGATTACGATACCGAAATTCAAAAATATATAACAATAGATGTTGCTCCAATAGCTGGGCAGCAAGTGTCATCTATAATGTACTTGCCACTTACCTATAAAGGTGAAACCCTTGGTGTTATAACAGTACAAAGCTTTGCTAAAAATGCTTACACTAACTTTCATTTAAATATATTTAAAAATATTGCCACCTATACAGCTATTGCATTAGAAAATGCAAAACTGTACCAAGGGCAAGAAGCCATTGTACAGCAGCGTACCGCCGAGTTACAATACACTTACGATGTAAATAAAAAAGTAAGCGAAATTGGAAGAGAAATTACATCGAGCCTAAACCTTGGTAAAATATTTAAAAAATTACATAAATCCATCAGCGAAATTATGTCCGCCGATTGTTTTGGTGTGCGTATTTATCAACCCGAAACAAATACCGTAGAATATAAATACGAAATAGAAAAAGGTATTGTTTATACAAACGAAGCAATTGTACCCTTAACCGATGATGACAATTATACGGTTTGGTGTATTAAAAACAGAAAGGATATTTTTTTAAACGATAACCTTAACGAATACCAAAACTATGTAAAGCAAATTAGAGTAGTAAGTGGCGAAATGCCAAACTCATTGCTATTTACCCCCATGATTTTAGGCGAAAAATTAATTGGCGTTATTACCGTACAAAGCTTTACAAAATTTGCCTACAACCCCATTCATTTAGATATTTTAAAAACCCTTGCCACCTATACTGCTACGGCCTTAGAAAATGCGTACCTATATCAATACATGGAAGATAAGGTTAAAGAACGCACTAAAGAAGTAACAAAACAAAAAGAGGAAATTGAACAAACCTTTGAAAATACTCGTTTAGTAAGCGAAATTGGAAAAGAAATTTCGAGTACATTTTCAATTAAAGATATTATTAGTAAAGTTTACAATAGTATTAATAAATTAATGGATGCCACCATGTTTGGCATTGGTATTTACAACCCCGACACACAACAAATAAACTTTAATGGAGCCATTGAAAATGGCGAAATATTAGAAGACTATTTTTACGACTTAACAAATATTGAACGGCCTGCTATACAATGTTTTACTTCTCAAAAAGAGCACGTAATTTTAAACTTTACCGAAGAGTACGTAAAAAAAACAAACCTCTCTAGACACTCATTACCAGGACAAAATACCGAATCTATTATTTACGTACCCGTTACCATTAACGATAAAAAAATAGGTGTAATTACGGTACAAAGTTTTAAAGCCAATGCCTATACCGATTATCATTTACAATTATTAAAAAACTTAGCAATATACACCGCCATTGCTATTGATAACGCCTCGCTTTATAATAATTTAGATAACCGCGTAAAAGAACGTACCAAAGAAATTAAAATAGCTTACGATAACACCCGCCTATTAAGCCAAATAGCCGAAGATATTAGCGCCTCCTTATCTGTAGAAACCATTAATAGTATAGTTTATAAATACATAAATAAACTAATGAAAGCCGAAGCTTTTGGTATTGGCATTATTAACACACAAAGCAATAGTTTAGAGTTTAAAGGGTTTATTGAAAATAACATTACCTTACCCGATGTAAGTATTAGTTTAAAACAAACCAATCGTTTGGCCGTAGATTGTTTTATAACCAATGAAGAAATTTTTATTAGTGATTATTTTACCGAGTACAAAAAGTATAGCAAAATTCCTCCTCCTATTGCTGGAAACGATTCCGCGTCTATCATCTACTTACCCATTTTTTCAAAAGCAAATTGTATAGGCGTATTTACCGTACAAAGTTTTGAAAAACATGTTTATACCGATTATCACTTAAATTTATTGCGTAACATGGCTGTATCTATTGGTATTGCAATTGATAACGCTAATCTATACCAAAACCTTGAAGAAAAAGTAAACCTACGTACCCTTGAAGTAACCAAACAGAAAGAAGAAGTTGAAAAAAGCTACCAAAACACAAGCTTATTAAGTAAAATAGGTAACGATATTACCTCTACCTTTTCGGTAGAAGAAATTATTGAAAAAGTTTACTCAAACGTAAATGGCCTTATGGATGCCACAGGTTTTGGTATTGGTGTGTATAAAAAAGATATTAATAAAATTGTTTTCCCACTATACATTGAAGATACCGATAAATTTGAAAACATAGAATATAACCCTGCAGATATTAACCGATTAACTAGTGTTTGCTATACACAAGAAAAAGAAATAATAATTAATAATTTTGATGCCGAAATAGAACAACATATTGGTTACATTCAAGCACCATTACAAGGTAAAAAAGTCGAATCTATTTTATATTTACCCCTTAGGTTTAAAGAAAAAGTAATAGGCGTAATTACCGTACAAAGTTTTTCTAAAAACGCTTATTCAGATTATCATGTTCAAATATTAAAAAATTTAGCTGTTTATGTAGCCATAGCTATTGATAATGCCGAGTTGTATAAAAACATGGAAGATAGAGTAGTGGAGCGTACTTCCGAAGTTATTACTCAAAAAGAACAACTCGAAAAAAACTTTAACGATACTAAATTAGCCGCACAAATTACAAAAGATATTACCTCTTCACTATCTGTAGAAACAATTGTAGATAAAGTGTATCAAAATGTAAATAAATTAATGTCGGCCGAATCATTTGGTATTGGTATTTATAACACGGATAAACAAACCATTGAGTTTTCGGGCTTTATTGAACGAAACGAAAAAATAGATTTTATTGAATTTGCCATAAACGATAAAAACCGCTACGCCGTTTGGTGTTTTGAAAACGAAAAAGAAATAATAATTAACGATAATAAAAACGAATATAAAAAATACATACAAGTTCATAAAGCACCAATAGCAGGTAAATCGCCCGAATCGTTAGTGTATTTACCCCTATTTACTAAAGATAAAAAAATAGGTGTACTTACCGTACAAAGCTTTACAAAAAATGCGTACAGCGATTATCACGTAAACATTTTAAAAAATATTGCCCTATCCATAGCCATTGCTTTAGATAATGCTTACTTATACCAAAACCTCGAAGAAAAAGTAAACGAACGTACCTTAGAGGTTACCAAACAAAAAGCCATAATTGAAGAAAAAAATAAAGACATTACCGATAGTATTAAATACGCTAAAAAAATACAGCAAGCAGTAGCACCCAATGCTGAAGAGTTTAATAAAAATTTTACTGAAAGCTTTATTTTATACAAACCAAAAGATATTGTAAGTGGCGATTTTTATTGGTTTCAACATTTTAAAAACAACATTACCGTTTTTGCCGCTGCCGATTGTACAGGGCATGGTGTGCCGGGTGCTTTTATGAGCCTTATTTGTAGCGATATTATGTACCGTGTGTTAAACGACCCTAATGTAACTGATACGGCCACGGCATTAAATTTAATTGATGAAAAATTAATACAACTCATTAAAAAAAGTTCTGAAAGCTCGGCTAACGATGGGATGGATATTGCCCTGTGTGCCTACTATAAAAACGATAACAAAATGCATTTTTCAGGTGCACAACGCCCCTTATTGTTAATAAGAAACGGAGAGTTAATAGATTATAAACCTACTAAACTATCTATTGGCGGGCATGCTGCCGAAGCAAAAATATTTGAATTAAATACCATTGATGTGCAACAAGGCGATTTAATTTATTTACTTACCGATGGCTATGCCGACCAATTTGGAGGCAACAAAGGCAAAAAATTTAAATTTAAAAATCTAAAGCAATTAATTTTAGATAACTATACCAAGCCCTTACAACAACAAAAACTAATTTTAGATAATACCTTCGAAAGTTGGAAAGGTAGCCTTGAACAAGTAGATGATGTATGCGTAATTGGAATTAAAATTTAAGCGAAGGAGAGTATAGCAGAGTGCAAGCCAAGCCGCAAGCTGGCAAAAGCGAATTATACATTTTATTTATGTGAAATGGAAAATCTAAAATGGATGAGGGGAGTAACACGTTTTCCATTATCCCTGCCCCATTTTTTCTTACCTTAATAACGTATTACGGAGCATTTAAATACTTTAACGCAACTATTATGCAGAAATTGCAAGCCTTTACAGGTTTTAACAAGTATGCCACTTTTATAACAAAAACTGCCTAATTTTTAACATTTTGAGCTTAACGGCAGTGTTTGTGTTTATGTGCACAGTGTTTGTCTGTTAGCAGGATAGTTTTTGTAAATAATTAGAGAGTATATAACGGTTTGGAGCTTTGCCTAGTGCGGTTTGAAACATTTTCTTACCGAAATATTACTGACAAAGATACTATGTTTGTTGCCATTTGCAAAGCACAAATAAACTTCTTTCGTTGGAGCGACCGCTTTTGCAAGTGCCTAAGCACAATGCCCAAATGGGATTTAGGTTGTGTTAGTGGCAGTTTTCCTTCTCGGTCAGTCAGTTTTTTTTAAAAGTCCTTTGTCCACACATTCGTTTATTAAATTCTTGGCATAGTTCCAAATCGCTTTAGAACCGTCTTTAATTGCTATTTTCTTGTTATAAACTTTTTGATACGACACATTAAATTCCGTCCAAGTTCCACCATTATTTGAAGCATTTTGTAGTAGTGGTTCAAATCTGTCCATTGATTTTGCAAATTTGGCTTCATCCGTAATTCCTTCTTCAAATTCTTCCCAAATCGCTATAAATTCTTTGGCTTGTTCTGCTGGTAAAAGTCCAAATATTCGTTTTGCGGCAATACGTTCTTCGTCTGTATTTGTATGATTTTTTATAGAATCGTAAATAAAAGTGTCGCCTGCATCAATTTCTACTATGTCGTGAATTAAAACCATTTTTAAGACTTTAAGAACGTCTATCGGTTTGTTCGAATGTTCTGCTAATACAATTGTCATCATCGCTAAATGCCAACTATGTTCTGCGTCATTTTCGTGTCTATCACTATTGAATAATTTAGTTTTGCGTTGAATGTATTTCAACTTGTCTATCTCTTTTATAAAACTTACTTGTTTTAACAAATTGTCTGTTTGCATATTTCTATAACTTTTGAATGAACTCTACTGTCAGCGGTATGTCGCACTTAAAATTGCCACTAACGTTTTGCGGACTTGCACTATTTTTTGCTTGTCCAATTTACACATTTAGGCGTTAACACGCAAAAAATGGAGCGTAGTTGCTGTTATA
>JANYEQ010000134.1 GCA_025363015.1 Bacteroidota bacterium | reverse complement strand
ACTTCTAAATCGTATTCGCCAATTTGTTTTAAGTATTCTACATAATCGTTATAGCGTTCAGTTATGTCGCTGTAAAATTCTGCTTGCTTTTGTGTAGATAATACCGCTACACGCCCCGATACTTTATGCGCCGCATCTTCGTTATGCTCATCACTTTCACTTCCTTTACTTTCAAGGTGCAAGGGGTCGTTTAATAAAGCGTTCACGTCTAAGTTTTCTATTAAATATTCCTTAACCACTTTATCGCCGTATTTATTCAAGAAGTCGGGAACATCTAAAATCTTAGTGCTTTGTTTTTGGTTAGAAGTAGTGTTTGCGTCTAATGATTTTAATTTTTTTTGTAACATCATCATCAAACGTTTTTCGGCAGGTATGGCAGAAATCATATAATCGTAAATGGGTTTTAAAATTTGCCCTGTACGATTGATACGCCCACGTTTTTGTACTTCAGTATTAATATCTAATTCCGCTTGCAACACAATCATTACCCGTTGCCTTACTTGTTCTTTATGAACTTTTTGCGTTGGTATGGCGTGTGCCGATGCACCTGTACTACCCGATTGATTAATCATAAGCACATCTGCTTCGTTATTATTAAACATCCTAAAGGCATCGTTTGTATTCAAACGTTTACGGCTTGTTACCAAGCCTTTTGTACCATTAGAATTTAACTGTATGCTGTATTTTCTGCCTGTAACTTCGGCAACAATGTAGCCTGCACTTTCTAATTTTTTTATAATCACATCAATCGGGCTAATAGAAATACCAGTACTAACGGTATTGATGTTGTTTAAAATGCGGTTGTATTCTGTTCGGGCTTCTTCGGGTAATTGTGAAATTTCAAAATGTTTAAAAATGGATTCTCCGTTAATATCTTTTTCAGTATAACGTAAAATTCCGTTTAAGCCCTTTCGCAGTACTTCCGCAAAATCGGTATCAATTAAATCGCCATCGCTTACATTCAACCCTTTGTCGTTTTCCATTTGCTCAATAAAACTGCCCATTGTAGAGGCAAAAGCGATGATTGGTTTTTTACCTTCTTTTAATCTTACAATGGCACGCTCCGCCACCGCTTCTGCTTTAATGCTAAACAACATTTGATTAATGACATTAAATACTTTTGAAAAATAGGGTAGGTTATCTACACCCGCTTGCGATGTGCCTTCTCGCATTTCAATTTCTTTGCTTTCGGCTACGGCAATTTTATCTAATTCCTCTACTTCTTTATCAATAAAATTACTTTGAAAGGAAATTATATCACGCAGTATTTGTGTGATACCGTCTGCCATTCGGCGGTGTTCGGTTTCATAAGCGTCTAAGGATAAATAATTAACTTCTATACCCTCAAAGGAACGCTCACGCCTTATCATTTGTCCTTCGGCTACTAATTGACTGGCAAGAATTTCCTGCAAAGCAACACCGCCTTTAGTGATGGCTTCTACCAGTTCATCACGGGTTAGGTTGGCTTCACTGATAGAAGTTTTCATTGCATAAATCGGCATATTGTCGGGGCGTTTAGCAAAAGTAGCGGATAAAAATACCACACCTTTTGTACGGCTAACTACACGTTGCATAAACTCGCCTGTATTACTTGAACCGCTGGAGTTATGAGCCTCGTCCATAATGAATAAATTGTTTTGAGCGATATTCATTAAGAAATTTGGCTTTTCGGGTTTTTTATCGGGCGAATTAAATTGTGAATATGTGCCGACAACGAAGTCATAATTATCGGGAATACTTTTAGTTTCAAAAATGCTTTGTTGTTCGCTAGGTGCAAGTGCTTGGTAAACGATGTTACCGTCCTCATCTTTAATATCGGTTTTTGTTTCTCTGCCATTAATAATGAAAGGTTTTAAATGCGCTGAACCGATAGCTGATAAATCTCGGTAGATGTCGGAAAATAAATTTGCCTTTTCTGTAATAAAAATTGGCTTCATTCCCTGTTTCACACCGTAACGTATCATAGCGGCAGCAATACGTCCTTTGCCAATACCTGTTTGGTCGCCGATTATCATACCCTGTCCTCTCGCTTCGATATTATAAATTGCCATTGCTACTGCATCAATTTGTTCGGCGGATAAGGCGTGGCATAAATCTTTATGTGAACCATAACCTAAGCGGTGTCTTACAAAATCGTCCATACTGCCCCCAACTTCTAATTTTATTTTTGCAAGGGCGGCGTGTGTTTCAAAACCCATAGAGTCGGGGACTTGCGTGTTTAGCACCACACAGGCGTTAGAAGCAGGCGTGTAAGGCATTCCTAATTCGCTACTCTCAAAATAGTTTAATAAATAATTGGCTTCTTGTTCTAATGTTTCTATGTCTAACATTTTATGTTCTGTGTTTGTTTGTAAATTATTTATGGCTGTGTCTTCTAAATCTGTTACGGACATTACTCTATCAAATAAATCAGCAAAAGATTTTATAACGGTGCTGTTGTCTGCATTTTTAATGGGTGCAACGCCATCGGGTGTTTGTTTTCTGCCTGCTATTAAAATCAAGCGCACTGGAAAACCTGTACCTTGTCGGGTGTATAATCGGTTACCGTCAATTTGAATAACGTCCTCTACAAAATAATGACGATATAAATAGTTAAAGAAAATCCGGTTCTTTCCTTTTTCTATTCTACCTAATTTATCCCAACGAGTATGACCACCAATAATAATAGCCGCTTTGCCATC
>JANYEQ010000131.1 GCA_025363015.1 Bacteroidota bacterium | reverse complement strand
TACGAATGTAAGGACCACCCCAAGGGTAAGGAGATTTTTGAAGACCACCGCGTGCAGCATATTCCCACTCGCTTTCGGTTGGTAAACGGAAATCATTTACAATTGTTTGACCAGTGCCTATTAAAAAATTATTTAATAAGTTTGAACGCCAAATACTAAATGCACGTGCTTGTTTCCAAGTAATACCAACTACTGGATAGTCATCATACGCTGGATGCCAAAAATACATATTTGTTAAAGGCTCATTAAATGAGTAGGTGTAATCGTGCACCCAAGCTAAAGTATCGGGGTAAACATTTATTACATCTTTTAAAATAAATACCGAACGGTCAACACCCTTACGTTCGCGAGGAACATAATTATTTTGTCCAACAGAAACTTGATCTTGTACATTGTAAGTACCTAATACTTTACTATCTTTTGCAGGGTCGCCTACTAAACTTGAGGGAGAACCCATAGCACCATTTTGACCATCGTTTTGAGTTACACCATTATTATACTCCCCTTTTTTGTACTCATGGGCTGCATCTTGAATATCGGCAGATTTTTGAGGACGGAAACGGTTAGTTTTTGAGGCTGCTAAACGAATATCAATTCTATAATACTCATAATTTAATTTACGAGCATCAATTTCTTTACGGTTGTAAAAACGCTCACCTTCAGGTAAATACAAAGGTTGTAAATCGGCACGGTAATCATCATCATCACTATCCCATTTAATTTTACTATCCCAGTTAATGTAAGGGTCTTGTAAGTTGTTATCACCTTTGTATATAGGCCACATTGCTAAGAAATCATCTTGAGAAATTTGATAATCTTCGGCAGAACTGCTAGAACCAAATGCTAACATTTTACGCGCAATAGAATCGCGCACCCAGTAAACAAACTGGCGGTACTCGTTGTTTGAAATTTCAGAATCATCAATATAAAAGGCTTGCACCGATACCATTTTATTTTTGGTAGTGTGTGCCATCGGCGCTTCTTCGTCATCAGGGCCCATGTGGTAACTTCCCATTGGAATAAATAGGGTACCAAACGGATCGGGTTGATACCATTTTTCGCGACCGCCAACGCCAATTAACTCGCCAACTTTCTTATTACAACCTGTAATAAGTGCCACAAATGAAGCTAATATCAAGAGTTTTTTCATATTTGTTGTTTTAATTTATAATCAACTAATTTAAAAAGGTTACAAATTATTTTTTTGTTTATAACTTTTAACAATTAATTGTAAATGGCTTAAACGTATTTTTTTTTAAAAGGTTGCAATTATTTTTAATTTAAAAAACGAGGATCGCCATAAGTACTAATTTTTTTAACTTTTGGAGTTATACAAAAACCAGCAATAATTTCGTGCGTACCGCTTGTGTAACCTTTAATTTTAGATAAAGTATAATCATAAGAATATCCTATTTTCCAAACTAAAGCATTAGCACCACTAGGCTTGCTTTGGAAACCTATTAATAATGCAGCAGCATCTGTTAAACGGTAAGTAGCACCTACCCAAATTGAGTTATCCCACATGTAGGTTAAATTAGCATCAATTGCAGTAGACGCTAAATCTGACTTAATTTTAATATTTGGAGTTAGTTTATCGCGGGGGGTAAGGATAAATGAATAACCACTCATAATATAATAGTGACGGCTTAAACCAAATTTAATATCGCCCGAACCTAATGATTGAGCAGGTAAGTGAGTAGATGATAAGCCTACATAAAACTTACCAGGTATTTGGTAAAAAGCACCAAAACCTAAATCGTAAGTAGTAGCATTTAAAGCTGGGTTACTTAATGCATCGTAAGCACCTGGTATGTGATTATCAATCTTACCAGCTTCTGGCGTAATCCAATTATTATTAATACTTTTTTGTATCATACCTACATCTATACCAATACCTAAAACGCCACCATTATTGCCTAATGCTTTGTTCCAAGCGCCAGCACCACGAATAAATAGTGAGTTAGTTGGGCCTATTTTATCGCTAATTATGTTTAAACCAACACCTAAAGCATTCCCTATGCGCATATCTCCTGCCAAAGCAATAGATTGTGGCGCACCAGCAAAACTCACCCATTGTTGGCGAAACTGTGCTACTGCACAAATACCACCACTAGTACCAGCATAGCCGGGATTGTAAATTAGTTTGTTTTGCATCCATTGTGTAAACTGAGGATCTTGTTGAGCCGTTGCAACACCTGTAAAACCTGCTAATGCTATAGCAATTTTGGTAAAAAGTTTTTTCATACTTTGTTTTTAAATAATTTAAACCACACATTTTAGCATGTGTAGTTAGGGTGCTAAATTAACTAAACAATTTTAAAAAACAAATTTTGTTAAGTTTTTTTCGACTAAATGATTAAATTTTAACATTTTGATAAAAAATTGTGTAATGTATTTTTAAAGAATTTACAATTAAAACTGTTTAAATTGTAATTTACAAAAATTGTTAATGATTAAAAGCTATTACAAAAACATTAATTACATTTATATCATTGAAAAAATGGCTTTTAATATTAGTTAGTATAATTAGTTTGTGTTTTAAAACACAAGCACAAACAGTTACCACTACAAAAAACGATAACCAAGGTTTAATTCAGTTTTCGGGGGTGGTGTTAGATCAAGATAGTCTTACTCCCATTCCATTTGTTAGTATTTTGGTAAAAGGTACAAAGCGTGGTGCTGTAAGCGATTTTTATGGTTTTTTTAGTATGGTTGTAACTGCAGGAGATGAATTAGAATTTTACTCAATTAGTCATAAAGATAGAAGTTATAAAATAGCTGATACGTTGAAACAAAAATATTATTACGCCATACAAGTATTAACAAAAGATACTGTGCAATTAAAAATGGTAGAAGTTTATCCATGGCCAAGTAAAGATGATTTTAAACGTGCTTTTTTAGCTTTAAACTTAAACGATACAGATTATGATAGAGCCGATAAAAATTTACAACGCGAAGCCTTAACGTATTTAGAACGCAACCAAACAGCCAGCGCTAGCGAAAATTATAAATATGTAATGCAGGCTTATTATACAAAAATTTATAGTGTGGGGCAATCGCCCAGTATATCGCTACTTAACCCTTTAGCTTGGGCTAAATTTATTGATAGTTGGCGTAAAGGTAAGTATAGTAGTAAAAAAAACAATAGTAAATAAGTTGGGAATTGTTAATCAGAAGTATTTTTTTTTGTTTAAAAAATAAGTTTTAGTTGGAATCTTTAAAACAAACATACACCCAATTTATAAAGCAAGAAGCCAAACGTTTACAATTTGATTATTGTGGTATTAGTAAAGCCCAATTTTTAAATGAAGAAGCACCGCGTTTAGAAAAATGGCTACACGATAACAAGCATGGGCAAATGCAGTACATGGAAAATTATTTTGATAAACGCCTAAACCCCACTCTTTTGGTGGATGGCGCAAAATCGGTAATTTCGTTACTGTATAATTATTACCCAACTAAAACACAAACTACTAATGCCCCAAAAATTAGTAAATATGCTTATGGTAACGATTATCACGAAGTAATTAAAACCAAACTACACGAATTTTTATACACTTTAAAACAAAAAATAGGTAATATAAATGGGCGAGCTTTTGTAGATAGTGCCCCCGTTATGGATAAAGTATGGGCGGCAAAAAGCGGTTTAGGTTGGGTGGGGAAAAACACCAACTTAATTAATAAAAATAATGGGTCGTTTTTTTTTATTGCCGAATTAATTATTGACGTAGATTTAGAATACGACACTGCTATACCCGATTATTGTGGCACATGCACTCGCTGTATAGATGCCTGCCCTACCGAGGCCATTACTGAACCCTATGTTGTAGATGGCAGTAAATGCATTAGTTATTTAACTATTGAATTAAAAAACGAAATACCGCATGCATTTAAAACAAAAATGGACAATTGGGTATTTGGTTGCGATGTATGCCAAGACGTTTGCCCTTGGAACAGGTTTAGCACCGCTACAACCGAGCCATTATTTTCCAACTCTACTAATTTATTAAATTTTACAGAAGTAGAATGGAAGGATATAACCGAAGAAACATTTAATGTAATTTTTAAACACAGTGCCGTAAAGCGCACTAAATATGCAGGCTTAAAACGTAACCTAAAATTTATAGCGCAATAAAAAATGAATTTTTTTAAACCCGAATCGTTACACGTTTTTAAAATAAAAGAATTTAGATTATTTATACTCACCCGCTTTTTTTTAACATTAGGGGTGCAAATGCAATTTGCTACCATTAGTTTACAAATTTATTATTTACATAGTAAACAAGAAATTGTATTAGGTTTAATAGGCCTTACAGAAGTAGTACCGTTTATATTTACATCGTTTTTTAGCGGCTATGTGTCGGATAATTTTGCGCGCAAAAAAATAATAATGATTGCATTATTTTGTTTACTAGTTGGAGCTGTGTTTTTATTTTTAAATAGCCAACCTCTTATTTTATTGTTAAATAATTTAGGTATGATTGCTTTATTTGGCGTCGTTTTTTTGTTTGGTATTATCCGTTCGTTTTTAGCATCTGCCTTAAATCCATTTATGAGCCAAATAGTTCCGCGCCAGCATTATACTTCATCTGCCACCTGGAATACCACTGCTTGGCACACAGGTGCTATTATGGGGCCCGTTGTGGCGGGAATTGTTTTTGGTTACAACAATTTTTTTAATGCTAATTATTGCCATTTTATAGAGGTTGTATTATTTGCATTGGCCTTATTTTTTATGCTACAAATAAAACACGAAGGCTTACCCGAAAAGGGCGAAAAAAAAGAAACTATTTTAGAAACAATGAAAGTGGGTTTACATTTTGTGTTTAAAAATAAACTTATTTTAAGCACCCTTTCGCTTGATTTATTTGCTGTTTTATTTGGTGGCGCCGTAGCTTTAATACCTGCTTTTACTGATAAAATTTTACATTTAGGCCCTGAAGCATACGGACTACTACGCACAGCCCCAGCCATTGGAGCATTGGCAATGAGTGGCATTTTAATATTTTTTCCATTATCAAAAAAAGCAGGTTTAGCACTATTATACAGTGTGGCTACCTTTGGTGTATTTACAATTTTATTTGCTTTAACTACAAATTATTGGTTAGCCTTTAGCATGTTATTTTTTACGGGAGCGTTTGATAATGTAAGTGTAATTATACGCCACAGCATTTTACAATTGCAAACACCCAATACTATGCGTGGCAGAGTAAGTGCAATCAATAGTATTTTTATTGGTAGCAGTAACGAAATTGGTGCTTTTGAAAGTGGATTTACAGCAAAATTATTTGGTTTAGTAAACTCAATTGTAATTGGTGGTGCTTTAACAATAGGTGTTGTGGGCGTAGTTAATAAACTAAATCCTAATTTAAAGAAATTAGATTTAACAGATATTTAGAAAGAAATCTATTTAAATTTTTTCGTTAGCGCTCAGCAACAAATACTTCCAAAACGCTCAGCGTGACATTCTTCAACTATACTCAGCATAACATATTCATAAACAAAAGGAATAGTACATAAAAAAACACTTACCTTAAAAGGTAAGTGTTTTAATTTTTTGTAAAAAATTTAATAAGCGCCTTTTAATTTTACACCTTGCTCTATGCGTTGTAAGGCAGTAATGTAAGCTGCAAGTCGCATGCCTGTTTTAAAATGAGCTGCGTTATTCCAAATGGCTTCAAAGGCAATTTCCATTTTTAAATCGTGTTTGGTATTTACCTCATCTTCTGTCCAATAATAACCTGCTTTATTTTGCACCCATTCAAAATAACTAACGGTTACACCGCCACTATTTGCTAAAATATCGGGCACACAAATAATTTTTTTATCATTTAAAATAGAATCTGCTTCAGGCATTGTTGGGCCATTAGCACCTTCTACTATTAATTTAGCCTGTATTTTAGGGGCATTTTCTTCGGTAATTACATTTTGTAAAGCGGCTGGCACTAAAACATCGCATTTGCTAATTAGCAATTCGGCTGATTTAATTTCGGTAGCTCCTGTAAAACCTTTTAACACTCCTTTATTTTTAGCGGTAAATGCTAAAGCGGCTGTTATATCTATTCCTTTTTCGTTATAAAAACTGGCGGTATGATCGCCAATACCTACAATTTTAATGCCTTTTTCAGCTAATAAACGGGCTGCATGTGAGCCTACATTACCAAAGCCTTGTACCACAGCCGTAACTTCAATTGGTTTTAGGTTCATTTTTTTAAGTGCGGCTAAAGTATTTACCATAACGCCACGCCCTGTTGCTGCATCGCGACCCAAAGAGCCACCAATTGCAATGGGTTTGCCTGTTATTACACCTGGGCTATCTTCGCCAGTAATTTTGTTAAACTCGTCTAAAATCCAAGCCATTTCGCGGCCACTTGTACCCATATCTGGGGCTGGAATATCTTTATTAACACCAAAAATATCTTTCATGGCTTGAGCATAAGCACGGCTTAAGCGTTCTAATTCTCCTACACTCATGGCACGAGGATCGCATTTAATGCCACCTTTAGCGCCACCGTATGGTAAATTAGCCACAGCACATTTAAAACTCATCCAAGCCGCTAAAGCCATT
Source organism: Bacteroidota bacterium (assembly GCA_025363015.1). GTDB lineage: Bacteria > Bacteroidota > Bacteroidia > B-17B0 > Aurantibacillaceae > Aurantibacillus. The sequence continues at coordinate 7,469 of JANYEQ010000131.1, read as the reverse complement.
ACTTCATCAGCATTTACATCCATTGCATAGCGAATACCGCCTTTGCTTGGCCCTAAATGGGTGCTATGAATGGTTCGATACCCTTCAAATACTTGAATTTTACCGTTATCCATAGTTATGGGTAAACTTACTTTAACCTGTTTTTGTGGGTTACGAAGTACTTGAAGCACATCATCGCTTAAGTTCATAATTTTAGCTGCTGTATCTAAGCGAGCCAATACAGCATCAAACATACTATCGTGTGTTTGTGTTGCATTTACTGTGTGAGTTGACATAAGTAAATTTTAAATTTTGTTAGCTGGATGGTAAAATTAAACAAATAATTTAATATAGCCTTATTTTTAAAAGGTATTAGATATAACATTACTTAACGTCGATTAATTTGCTTTTTAATGTTTTGAATAGTTACTTAGCTAATAATTATGGGTGAATTTTTTAGGGTTTTTACAGTGATAGTTTTCTGTTCGTTATTTTTTAGTAAAATGGGTATGCCTGCCGCCTGTATTTTATTTAAATTTAATATGTTTAAAGTAATACTTGTAAGTTGTATTGGAGGCATAGGTGGCAGTATTTTTTATGTGTATTTATTTGCCGCTATCTTAAAATGGTGGGATAAACGCAAGCATTTAAAATCGGGGGGAAAGAAGAAAATAATTTTTACAAAAGCTAACCGCCGAATTATTAAAATAAAACATAGATTTGGGTTGTTGGGAATTAGCATTTTAACGCCTGTAATTTTATCAATACCCTTAGGGGCTTTTTTAGCCGAGCGTTTTTATAAAAACAAACCTAAAGTAATATTATATCTAAGCGTTTGTACCGTGTTTTGGAGCTTTGCTTTTTATTTTATTTATTATTTGTTTTATGATAGCTTAAAAGGCTGGTTGTTTTAACAACGTTTGTTATCTAAATTAAAAATCGCCGCCTTCTTGTCCAGTTTGTGATGTGCTATTTTTATTTTTTCCACTAAAGCGTTTAAGTATAGAGGTATCAAATTTACCAAATAAATATGTTACGCTAAAACGTAAAAAGCGTGCTTCTCTGCGGCGGTAAAGTGTTTGATCGAAATAGGTATTTGTTGTGTGCGAGCCAAATCGTTTTGTATTAAAGGCATCACTTAGCATTACGTTAAAAATCCATTTTGCTTTTAGCATTTTATTTAAACTTACGTCCATAAAATAGTTTGGTACGGTCATCCCATTAATCATAACTTTTGGTGCTTCGTAATTACCGTTTATTTGTAATTGCACGGCCCAAGGGAGTGTATAATTTAAAGCTATTTTACCTTTGTAACTCCAGCCTTGTGTGGTTGTAACAGGTAAGTTACCAATTTGACCACTGTTTAATATAACGTAAAACACATCAGCATTTAAAGTGGTGTTAAAGTTTTTAGTGATGTTTAATTTCAAAGTATTTTCAAAACCATAGCGCCAGCTATCTTTACCATTTACAAATGTATTTACAGTTACACTAGGGTTAGATGCTGAGGGATAAGCCACATTGGTAATGGGCTGTTGATTGTAACGTGTGTAAGCCGATGTTAAAAAATTACCTTTATCAAATACTAAGTTGTAATTTAATTCGGCAATGTTATTAAACTCGGGGCGTAACTGTATGTTGCCAATACGGTAATTAAATTTATCGCTAAACATTACAAACGGCATGGCTTGAAAAAAATTGGGCCTATCAATTTTACGCGATACATTAAATTGTACTTCGTGTTTACTACCTACTTTTTTACTTAAGTATAAACCTGGGAATAAGGCATTAATTATGGTATTACCATCAACAGGATATTGATATGAAAAGCTTGTATTTTTATCAGTTAACCTTCCAGCATAATACGTATGTTCAAAACGTAAACCAGTCATAAAACCAATATCCCAAATAGTTTTACCAGTATAATTAACATAGGCCGCATTAATCATATCATCAATAATATAATTATTACTTTGTGTGGTGTCTTTTTTATAATTGTTAATGGCATAGCTAAACGAATCGACATTGTTTATAAAAGCAGAATTTTTATAATATGAACGCATACCATATTCTAGCTTTTTTGTTTCGCTAATTGGGTTTACATAATCGGCTTGTAATACATATTGTTTACTATTGCCACCACCATTGTTACGAGTAATAATGGGGTTAAAAGGTATTTCAACTGAATTGATATAGTTGTATGCATTAAAATTATAACCATTAGTAGTATTGCTTTGGTTGTAATTAGCATCTATAGTTAACTCCTGCCCTACTTTTGGAAACGTTTTTTTATACAATAATTGCCCAGTATAGTTACTAAAACCTGATGCTTGATTGTTTAACCTATTACCAGTAATAATGTTTGTGCTGGTGTTGCTGCTTTGGGTTAAGTTTTGCTCATCTATCGTTTTAAAAATACCATTTACATAATTGCCTGCAAAGGTTATGGTGTTACGGTTATTAATATTATAATCTAACGAAATACGTGCAAATTGAAATTGATTGCGACCTAAGGATGTGCTATTTTGTTCAGAATAAGATTCTACATTATTACCAAAAAAATCGGTGCGATTGGTTTTACCTAAAACACGATTACTGTTTGTCATATTTAAGGAATACATTAGCGACAAATTCCAAGGGTTTTCGCGTAGATTTATATTGGCAGTAGTGCCATATCTATCGCCAGTACCAACGTTTGCCATTAACACACCGTTATAACCTGGTTTTAAATTCTTTTTTAAAACTACATTAATTATACCTCCGCTAGCGGCGGCTTCAAATTTAACCGATGGGTTAGAGATAACTTCTACCTTCTCAATTTGATCGGCAGGTATTTGCGCCATGGTTAATGTTGTTGGTCTTCCATCAATATAAATTTGTACACCTTTTTCGCGTAATGTAGCGTTACCATCACCATCAACAGTAATAGTAGGAATGTTTTTTAACACATCAATGCCAGTGCCACCTTTAACTGATAAATCTTTTTCTACATTATAAACTTTTCTATCTACACTCATTTGAAAGGTACTTTTTTGTGTAGTAATTTCTACTTCGTTAAGTAGCTTTTCATCAATCTCAAATTTAAGATTACCTAAATCTTGTTCTAATTTATTGGGTGCTTGTATGTATATTTTTTGCTCTAAGGTTTTGTAGCCAATTTGCGTGGCCCTAAACCTAAAACCTCCCATGGCGGGTAGGTTATCTATACTGAAATCGCCATTTTCTTTGGTAAATCCGCCAGCAATAGCGCTATCTTTATTATACCACAGTACTATAACGGAAGCAAATTCGACTGGTTTTTTTGTTTTAGCATCAATTATTTTACCATACACACGGCCTTTAATATCTTTCATCACCTTCATCATATCTTTATTTCCACCACCAGGCATTTGTGCAAACCATGACAAAGAAAAAAATAGTAAAAATGTGGTAAAAAATAATTTCATTTCAAATAATAATAGAATGCAAAAATAATACAAATATAAAGTCACAAATTACATTATTATTAATGGTTTTAAGAACTTACAGTAGGCTAATTTATGGTATATTAACATTTATATACTATTAAATTAAAAATAACAACACTAAATATTTAGGTAAACTGTATACTGCGTTTAAAATATTTTATTTAATATTACATTAAAAAAATATGATGCGATTAATAAAGTTATTCTTAATTAAAATGCTGTTTATAATTAGTTTGCCTAGCATTGGTCAAAACACAACTTCATTTGACGATATGAATTTTGAGGATGATTCCATTACAACTGCTTATAAACCTGTGGGTAAAAATTATGTTTTTTTGCGCTCAAAACGTGGTAATGGCGGGCTTACTAAAACACCAAAAGCCGATTCGATTATGGCTTTACCCATTACCGAAATAGTGCTTGTTTTTTCGGAAACCAACGCAGCTGCAATTGCTGAGCGCGAAGAAGCCAACCAAGAGCGTTGGGAAAATTTATTAAAAACCTACCCCGAGTATTTTCAGTTTAGTACTACTTATAAAGACCTATGCCAATGTAAAATTAATGGCGATAGTGCTTCATTTAAAAAAGCACAAGGCTTTTATGTTTACTTTGCTGGCGCAGAACCAAAAGTTGCCGAAAAGAAAGTTGAAGACATAAAAGTTGCTACAAAAGAAACTAAAGCAGAGGAGAAAACAAAAGAAAATAAAAAAGAAAAAATAAAAGAAGAGCCAAAAAAAGAAGAACGTAAAAAAGAGGTTTCTAAAACTTTAACAAAAGAAAAAGAAGACGATACTCCTTTACCCGAAGGTAAAGAAGAAACCGTTACTATTACCGAAGCCGATTTAGCTAAAGATAGCCCTAAAAAAAAGGCAGGTTACTTAAAACCAAAAAAAGCAAAAGACACTAAAGTGTGTAGGCCTGCTTGTTATGAAAATGGCGATGACGATTTGAATGCTTTTTTTAAAGACAACATTACTCTAACTAAAAAACAAAGGCGCCACAGTAAACAACTTGTTTCGACTTTAAAATTGCAATTACATTTTGATGGTAGTATAAAAAAAGCCATGGTTACTGGTACTAACGATGTGCTTAACCAACAAGTATTAGGCGCAATAAAGTTAATGAACCTTTGGAACCCAGCCGTAAAAGGTGGTGTAACTATTAAATCGGAAGTGAAAATTACCTTAAAATACGATAAAGAAACCAAGAGTATAAAACCTTTTGAGGTAGTGGCAAATCCACGCCTACCAGTAAAATGCAAATGCGCTAGCGATATGGAAATTTTTGGACAAGCTGATTAATACCAATAATCTAGGTTATTATCTGTTAAAAACCTTTAATAACAAAAGCTTTAAAAAAAGTAATTAATTTATATTTTACATTCCTTAATTATTGATTTATTTAGTGTTTATGAACAAATCTTTACTACCTTTTATATTTTTACTGCTTTGCTCTAATTTATTTTCACAAAAAAATAAAAAAACAATTAGTGACGGAAATTTTAAGTTAGAAGAATTACCCCGCATAATTTTAAAAGAATTAAACCGCTTTAGGGTTAGTAAAGGTTTGGATACGCTTGAAATGAGCGATATGCTTCAGTTTTCAGGCGAATTAAGTGCCGATAAAATGGCCGATGCTGGTAAAGATAAAATAGACCCAAAACAAACTTTAAAACATTTAAAAAAAGCAGGGGCTACCAAACGCGGCGAAGAAATTACTATGAAAGCCCCCATTAGTAAAGGGCGCGATAATTACACCACCGACGAAGTTGCCAAAACAATTTATAACCGTTGGGAAAGTAACCCAAAAAATTTACCCTTGGTTACTAACCCAAAATTTACCTTAGTGGGCATTGCCTGTACTTTAGATGATGATGGTAAAAAAGTATATGTTAGTGCTGTTTTTGGTGGCTACGATATTTTAAACGGTGGCGTAATTTATAAAAAGCAATTAGAAGTACCTTTTAATACAAAATCTAAAAAATTACAAGGCCCAAATATACGCAAGTGTAAAACCTGCGAACGTTGGCGTAATTACGATGTTTTACAAAAAGGTTTATATGTAAGCGGCGATAAAATATATTTAAAATACCCAAACACACGCGAGTTACGCCGTATTTTAAAAAAATCTACTGATGGCTTAGCGGTTGATGTAGTGCAACGCAGCCAATACGTACCCGCCGATTATAACATTGTTGATAATAATTTATATAACAAAGGTGTAATGAGTAAAGTAGTGTACAGAGATAAATTTTTTAAAAAGAATATTTTATTAAAGATTAAAGATGCTAAACTAAAAAAGAAAGTAAAAGGCATTGAAGTTGAAATGGGAAAACTGAATCCTAAAATTACAGGTGCTTACGAACTTAATTTAATTGTAGTACAAGATAAAAAAGTATGTAAAACCATTACGCGTGGCTATACCGAAAATGGTAAAATAGAAAGTAATACGCCAATAGGCTTATTACCAGCAAAAAATTCTACAGGTTTAAAGCCCCCGTTTGAGCCCCGCAACGAAAGCTCAATTATTAACTTTAGTATTCCATTCGAAAAAAATAAATCAGAATTTAAACAAGAAGATATTCAACCTTTTATTAAAGCCTTAAACGAACCCGATTTTTTAATTGATGGCTTATTTATTTATGCCTATTCAAGCATTGAAGGCGATTCGGTAGCCAATGCTAAATTACAACGTAAGCGTGGCGAAAGTGTTGTAAACGTTTTACAAAGTTTTCAAAATAATAAAATTCGTCCAACCATTGAAACAAAAGATAGTTGGGGCTTATTTATGCTCGAAAACGAAGATGGAAAATATGCCAACTTAGTAAGTTTAGGCAAACGCAAAGCCATTGCAAAAATTAATGGGGATGAAAAATTACAAACCGAACTAGAACCTATTTTAGCCAAAGAACGTTTTGCACAAATTATAATGGATATTACCTACGATGTTACTGGCCCTAAAGAACAAAAATTTAGTACCGTAAGTTTTGCCCGAGCCATAAAAGCAAATAACAGCACACAAGCTTTTAAAATTATGGAGTTTATTGGCAAACGCGTAGCCGAAACTAAATACCCAGAAACTATTTTTGACAGCCTTAAAGTAGATGAACTGCCCTCAAACATTCCCTTACTAAACAACATAGTATATTACAAATATCAAATAAATAATAGCATTGATGAAGATGATGACGAAACCTTTGCGCGTTTATTAAAGTTAGAACCACAAAACCCCATACTACAATATAACAAAGTGTTTTGCCAACTTAAATTAGATACCAATGCCGGAAATACCGAACACCAAGCACAGGTGCAACAAACCATTGATGGCTTGTATGGAAAAATAGATAGTAATTACGTTAACGGATTAAATATTGAGTGGCAATTTAAAATTATGGAAAGCGTAGATACCTCCGAAAATGCAGATGCACAAATAGATGCCTGTATTGCACGCATAAAATCGTTTTACAATATTAAAGATGCCAGCTGGCAAAACGCACTAAAATTAAGTTATGTGTTTAGCCGCGCTAAAGATTTTAAATACGCTGCCACCCTTTTAGAACCTTACTTAAGCAAACCCAATGTAAACGAAAGCTTGGTATTTATGTACATTGCATCGGCTAGTAGGGTACAAGAAAAATATTATAGCCGAACCTTTGCACGCGCCCTAGATATTGCAAAAAGTAAAAATCCTACTAGGTATTGTAAATTATTTGGCGAACCATTTATGACCTTTCAAGTATTAGAAAACCCCGAAGTAAAAAAAGTATATCAAAATAGTTGTGATAAACAATAATAAATGAAATTACGAATATTAAAATATATTTTACTTTTAATTATACTTGCCCAAAAGCCTGTATTAGCAATAGATACTAATAACGTTTATGCAAATAAAAAAAGGCTTTTAAATAATTTAAAAAAAGCTAAAACACTTAAAGATAGTGCCTACGTATATGCAAATTTTATTGGATTTTTTTCAAATAGTAATTTAGATTCTTCTAAATATTATTACAATAAAGTAATTGCA
>JANYEQ010000124.1 GCA_025363015.1 Bacteroidota bacterium | reverse complement strand
TGATACAGCAAAAGAGTTAATTCCGTTTATTAGTCAAATGAGAAGTTGGGGTGAAAAGCAAATGTCAACAAATTGAAACTTACAATTCTCAGGGTGTTGCGATATGCTTGCCATCAACTACCATATAGGCCTAATAAATAGCGCCTATATGGTAGTTTTAACGAGATAGGCGATAGTTTGTAGCGCATATTCAGCATTAACAAATGTAGCTCTTTTATGAATAAAAGTCTAAATGGCAAATATTAATTTTCAATCCCCTAGCAAATTGTCAATCTGTATTTTTGGGTTAGGAATCTTCTCGGTCAGTAACTTTGTCTTCCTTTATTAAGTGTCCATACAAATCCCAAATTATAGAAAAAGTCCCTTGTATCTTCAAGGATGTCGTTCATATTTGGTCTGGAAGGAGGTACTTACTGAAAAACCCCTAATAAAACCTTATTTATCAGGGGTTTTTTCTTAATAAGAGATTTAGATTATTTTTTTGAATCTTTGTTGTCTGCTTTCGACCCTACACCATAACCCACTCCCGTGCCAACAGCACCACCTATAATTCCACCAACTACAGCACCTTTTGTTTTATCCTTACTTACAGCTGCTCCGGTTACAGCGCCTGCCACAATTCCTGCGCCGGCACCAATTAGAGCTCCCTTGGTTTTATTGTTCATTTTTTTCTTTTCAACTGTGGAAGTAGAAGAATTATCTCCATTATTATTCTGCGCAGTTGAGTTTTTAGCGTTATTTATGTGCGAATTCCTTGATTTATCATTAACTGCACTCATGGAATCAATGGTTCTCTGACGAAGCTGACTTGCGTAATTTGCTGTGTTAATAGAATCTAGGACAGTTTGTTTAGCGTCTTCGGCTACTTTTTTAGAATCGCTACAGGCTACTATAGCCAACAATGGTAAAAGTAAAATTATTTTTTTCATTCTATTATATTTTAAAGGTTAGTATTAAAAATTTGAAACTAAATCCACCTATTACATTTGATATGATTTAATTACTTCGGCAAAGAAGCAGATCTTCACCTATATTATTGTTACAGAGTTTTAGAAACTAGTTACATAATTCGCACTTATATAGTAAAATGACAGAGTCTATTACAGATAATTAGTTATTTGGTTACAGTTTAACGTTATTCGCTATTAATGGGGTTTAAAACAAAATATTAAAACAGCTATTTATGCAGGAACAGAAAATATGGAAAATGCTTTTAATACATTTAGGCGAAGAAGATTCTAATGAATAAAAAGAAATATTTTCAAAATGGTTAAATCAGAATGAAAATAACAAAGCGCTTTTTTATAAAGTAAAAGCTTTGTGGAATGATGAAAATAGTATAGATGAATTCATAAAGCAGACAGCAGAACCAACTTTTTTAGCACGTTTCACCAAAAAGAAAATTAAAGACTTTATATTCAAACAGGCACTTGGCAATCTTATAGGTTTTATTCTACCCCCCTAACTGTAAAAAAACCTATTTTTCCGAGAGGAGTATAATTGAAGGGTTTTTTAATACATCTTTAAATAACTCTTTTAAAATAATTAGTGTTTGAATGTGCTTTACATTACGCGACCGGCAAGCAATGTAAAATGAAAGTAAGAAACTTACTGCAATATTAATTAGCCCTATCAAAATAACACCAATAAAAGCAGCTACTACTAAACCCATGTTGTAAAACTCAACGCTTCCTAAGGCAATGCCAAAATTACCTGCAGATATGGTAATATGCCTAATATCAATTGGTACCCCAATAAATTTGCTAAACGAGCCGGTACAGCCTAAAACCATTCCTAAAAATAAATTGCCTATAATAGCACCCGTGTTTTTTTCTATAAAAGAAGAGAACTTTATTAATCGTTTCGGGTTCATTTTTTTCTTTAACCGTGGATGGTTTTTTATTCGGTTTGGTATGTCTGAAAAAACTACTTTGTTATCGTAATAACCGGTAATTAACCCCGATAAGGAAAGATAAACTCCTGCAATGGCAGCAAATATAAGCGCCCCGCTATAAAAAGGGTGGTTAGAAGTTAATTGCGCTTCTACTACTGAATATTTAAACACAGGCATAAATAACCATTTATTCATAGCCCATGCAATTAAAAAACAAAAAGGTAATACAACTATTAAATTACCTAATAATGAGGTAAACTGGCTGCGTATTATTTGCGCTAATACCAGCGACAACTTTTTTTTCTCATCCTTATTTTCAATACTTTCTGCTATAAAAGAGGCAGTCATAGCAGGTTGTTTGGTAGCCAACGTAAAATGTAGTAAGTGCATTGCTATAAAGCCGCACGAATAATTAATGCCATATAACAAACCTTCGGAGAATAGCGATAAATTTGGCAGGGTATGTATAAAATTTTTAATGAAAACTAAAAACACCACTATTGCTCCTCCGCCTATAGAAGACATAAATAGCTTTCGATTTTCTGTTTTATTAAACCCAATATAATGTTCGCCCTTTTCGGAGGTGTGGCTAACAATTCGGTATGCCAATAAGTTGACGTTACTCTTAAAAAATTTAATTATCCTATACTTATCAAACTCTGCTATTACAAGAACCTTCATTAAATCGACCACATGGTGCAATTGATTTTCTAAATCATCGTTTATGTATATTTTTAACAGTAGTTTTAACCTTGTGATATGTTGTTGTGCACGCTCTAAAATAAAAGTGAGATGCAGGCTTATACCAGATATATCTTTATTTTTTCGCAAATAGGTAAATGTTTTCTCGCAATCACTAAGGTGTGCTAATAATTGTTTTACCTCATCTGTGTCAACACACAAATCATTGTCGTTTTGGTGTTTACTAACAAACAGATTTATCTGGCTGTTTAAGTTGAGAAAACATTCATTGGAAGCTTCTTCTTGCGGAAGTTTATTAACAAGGTAAGGGTCAATTCCAATATTGGTAAGTCCGTTAGATAATATAACAATAGAACGTGCAAGTTGATGCGCAACGTTTTTTTCGTTCAAATGAAGGTTTGTTTTATCAATTCCAGAAAAAAGGTATTCCCAATTTTGTAAATTTATTTTGGTTAGCCAATCAACATCGTCAGGGCTTGAAAAAATATATTTAATAAAATTACCCAATTCAGTATCCTTAAAAACTGGCGGTAGTAGTTTATTTTTTAAACGGCTTGTTACTTCGGTAGGAAAACCGCGGTTGCTGTTAATGCCATACTCGGTAAAAGCGTTAATAAACGATGTATTTTGTATTAGGTTGTAAAAAAAGTCAGTTATCTCCTTTTTAAAAGATGTTTGTTGGAAATATTTTTCAATTAAGGAAGAACACTCTGAATTAAAAGTAGTTTCATTTTTTTTATAAATAAGTCTTATATCACTTACAAAATTATGTATGGTTTTATGGGTATTGTCTTGTCTATCCATTCCTTATATGTGCTTATTTTTTATATAGCAGTAAATGTACTACTTCTTTGTGAACAGACAGAAGCGCAGAAACATGAAATTGAAAAACACAGAAATCACTCATCGCATTAAACTTAGTGACCTTTTTTATTGGTGTTTTTGTCACCATGAAAAAGCAATTAAGTGTATGTTTACTTTTTACATTCAATTCGGAATGTAAGGATGAAAAATGTGTGAAACCCAATGTTGTAAAAAAGCAGCAGGATTCTAAGCCGCTGAAAATCATACAAAAATTCGATAAAAGTACTGCAAAATCCAAAACAATTTATTTTTAATAAGTTACTTGTTCGAGTTCGGAAAGTGCTTTGAAAATGGATGCTTGAATTAAGAGTAAATTAAATGGTTAATTGAGGCACTTTATTGTACTTATTTCGATATTCAATTGGAGTTAATCCAGTAATTTTTTTAAACAAATCACGAAAGGCTTTCGTGTCTGTGTAACCAACGCCATACATTACTTCGGTAATATTTTTACGACTTGATTCAAAACTACGTTTAGCAGCTTCTACTTTTACACGTTGGATATATTCTATAACTGTATTACTTGTTGCATTTTTAAATCTCCGTTCAAATGTTCTTCTACCAATCGAATATTTATCGGCTAATTCATCAATGGTAAATTTATCTTGAATATTGACTTCAATAAACTCTTGTGCTTTTTTAATTTCAATATCGGTGTGGTTTTTTTGCCCACTAAACATGGCAAATGCCGATTGACTGTCTCTATCAATATCAATGGCAAAAAATTTTGAAGCAAGGATAGCCGTTTCTCTATCCGTATATTTTTCCAATAAATACAACAACAAATTCCATAATGAATTAGCACCGCCACTTGAGTAGATTTTTCCTTCGTCTGTAATCACAGCACCATCTACAATTTCCACTTCAGGGTAGCGCTCTTTAAATTCGTTATAATAAGCCCAATGAGTCGAACATTTTTTACCATTAACCAAACCTGTCTCGCCCAGTAAAAAAGCACCAATACACAAACTAGCGACTTCACCTCCTTTAGTGTGCATGGCTTGTATCCAAGGAATTGCCTGTTCGTTAGCTTTGATAGCAGTACCCACATCACCATAAATAGCAGGTAACACCACTAAATCAGTTTTGATAACATCTTTTATAAGTCGATTTATTTTTATTCTATATTCGCCATCATTGGTTTCCACGTAGTTACTCATGCCCACATATTCCACATCAAATAAAGGCTTTTTACCGCTAGCCTGTAAAAACTGATTAGCAGATGTAAACAAACGGTATGGCGGGCTTATGGCTTCTATAACCGCATTTTCAGGAACATAAATAGATATTTTTTTCATTAGCGCATGACTTATAATTGAATACAAACATAAAATATTTTCTTGTCGTAATCAACTCCCAAAATTGTCATTTGTTCCACTTACACATTTTTGATTATCTCTTTATCTTTGTATCATTAATTTGAAATAATAACACTAAAAGTCTAAAAAATGAAAAAACAAATCTTTATCAACCTTCCTGTGGGAGACTTAAAAAAATCAATGAACTTTTACACGGCAATTGGATTTACAAACAATCCACAGTTTACTGATGAAACCGCAGCCTGTATGGCACTAAGTGATGAAATATTCGTAATGCTATTAACGCATAAAAAGTTTAGTGAATTTACAAAAAGGAAAATTGCCGATACAAAATCAACAGTAGCGGTAATTAATTCTTTATCAGTTGAAAGCACTGACGCTGTGAATGAATTTATGACAAAAGCATTGAATGCAGGGGCAGTTGAACCAAACGAAGCCAAAGACTATGGTTTTATGTTGCAGAGAAGTTTAGAAGACTTAGATGGACATCTGTGGGAAGTCTTTTATATGGATTTAAGTAAATTTCCTAAATAATAAAAAAATTAAATTATGGAAACATTAATATTCTCAATAAAAATTGATGTTCCTAAACAAAAGGTTTGGGAAGCCTTATGGAGCGAAACTAATTACCCGAAATGGACTTCTGTATTTGGAGAAGGGAACAAAGCCATTAGCGATTGGAACGAAGGAAGTAAAATTCAATTCATTTCAAAAGATGGCGGTGGCCTATTTAGCTTAATTGAAAAAATAATAATTAATGAACAAATTGTTTTTAAGCACCTTGGCGAATTAAAAAATGGCGAAGAAATTACTAATGAATGGTCAGGTGCAAAAGAGAAATATTTTTTGTCTGAATCTAATAAGCTAACTGACTTGAAGGTTGAAATTGATACGAAGTCAGAATATAAAGAGTACTTCAGCAGTGTATTTCCTAAAGCATTGGAAATCGTAAAACAAATTTCTGAAAACAATAAAAATAAAATAAAATGAAGAATCAAATTTATCCATGTTTATGGTTTGATGGACAAGCCAAAGCAGCAGCAGATTACTATTGCTCTATTTTTCCTAACTCTAAAATTACAGCGCACAATCCAATGGTTACAACCTTTGAGCTGAATGAAAAAAAATTTATGGGATTAAATGGCGGTCCTCTTTATAAATTCTCCCCCGCTACATCCTTTGTAATTGATTGCGAAACACAAGAAGAAATTGATTTCTATTGGGAAAAATTGGGCAATGGCGGTGTCTATAATCAATGCGGTTGGCTAGATGATAAATTCGGAATTTCATGGCAAATTGTCCCAAGCATTTTAGGAAAATTAATGAGCGATCCTGAAAAAGCACCACGAGTAATGCAGGCTTTTATGCAGATGAAAAAATTCGATATTGAAAAACTATTAAACGCATAGCAAAATATAAACGATGAACATCAACTCATATCTTACTTTCAACGGTAATTGCCGCGAAGCAATGATCTTTTATAAAGAATGTTTAGGTGGAGAATTATTTATTCAAGCCATTGAAGATTCGCCAATGGCAAATAAAATGCCAATTCAAATGAAGGAGCATATTTTACATGCTAAGTTAACAAGTGGCGATGTTATAATTATGGGTTCAGATATGGTAAGCGAAATTGGTTTAACAAAAGGTAACTCTGTTTCTTTAATGTTAAATTGTAATAGCGAAGATGAAATAAGAACTTCTTACGAAAAACTTTCGGCTGGCGGCATTGCTCTCCATCCCTTAGAGGATACTTTTTGGGGAGCATTATTTGGAGGACTTACAGACAAGTTTGGAAATAACTGGATATTGAATTACACAAAAAATAATAACAATTAAAAAAATCATATCATGAAAAAAGATAAAATAATTTATTGGACAGCTACAGCTATTATCGCATTATTTGAAGGGCTTATGCCTGCACTAACTTCACAAACGGAATTAGCAAAAGAAGGAATAAGACATTTGGGTTATCCTGAATATTTTGGCAATGCGTTAGTTGTTTTTAAAATTTTGGGAGTTTTAGTATTAGTTATTCCGCGAGTACCAAACCAGATAAAAGAGTGGGCCTACGCAGGTTTTGCATTTAACTTTATATTTGCTACAATTAGTTATGGAGCTGTTGATGGGTTAAATGGCCAAACCTTTTTTCCACTGATCGTATTTGCAATTTTAGCAGTTTCTTATCTCTACTATCACAAAAATTTACAAACAACTATGTCTAAAAAATAAAAATTATGGCACAAATTAATCCACACATCAACTTTAACGGCAATGCCGAAGAAGCATTCAACTTTTACAAATCAGTATTTGGCGGTGAGTTCGCAAAAATTATGCGATTCAAAGACCTTGCAAGTGCTGAATTCTCTGTTTCAGAAAAGGAAGAAAACAAAATTATGCATATTGCTTTGCCTATTGGTAAAGGCAGTATGCTGATGGCAAACGATGTCCCAGAAATTATGGGACGAACAAATGAAAATGAGAATAGAAGTAAAATTGTAATTAGTGCAGAAAGTAAAGAAGAAGCTGACAAATTATTTAGCGGACTTTCCGTAGGAGGAAAAATTGAAATGTCTATAGCCGACAGCCCTTGGGGTTCATATTTTGGTATGTTTAGAGACAAATATGGAATAGAATGGATGGTAGATTTTGACCCAAATTATAAAGGTCAGTTATAAAAAGTAAAAAACGAACGGATAATTGCGCTTTTCAACAAATTGTAATCATACCTCCTAAAAGAAGAATCAAAACAAGGCCGTATATTAGCCCCGTTATTTGAACGAATTGCCTTCACGTGGTTTCTTTTAGGAGATGTTCATACACCTCCCAAATCCGAGCAAGCTCCCTTGTATCTTTAAGGAGTTTATTCATATTTGGTGTGGAGGGGGAGGGGTATATTTAAATGAAAAAGATCTCTGATAACTAAATGTTACAGAGGTTTTTTTATTTTAGCCAGGAATTCAGCAGAGAATGAATTTTTCTGTTTATAGTTAGAGTAATACAATTAGATGATAATTGATTAACGCAAGCCAATACACTTTCTCTGCAAAATTATTTTGGCTATTCAAAGTAAAGTCTTTCAATTGTTCTGCTTTCTCCTCAAAAGTTTTGCCCTACATATATTCTCAAGTTTAAAAAAACTAACATTAAAACGCTTTCCTTTTTAAATTCGAAAAATATTCAAAACATTCTGCGATTGAGAATATGTGAATTATGTAAATTGAAGATATAGTAGTGTAACTTATTTAAAATATGAAGTTGCAACTTTGGTGTTCATTATAAAAAATATAAACTATGAAAATCTCTACACAAAAGTCAAAAAAAGCCTTAATCAACATGAAGTGCGTTCTTGGAACGGCTCTGACGATTGCTTTAATAATGCCTACTTCTGCCGTGTCTCAAACTTCGCCGGCGACGGTGAATCTTGGAACTTCTGGTAGTTTTGTGGTGCTAGCAAAATCAGGAATTTCAAATACAGGAACTACTTCAATTATTGGAGATATTGGTGTTAGCCCTAATAACGCCAGTTCCATAACAGGATTTGGCTTAATAGCCGATGCCTCAGGTCAATTTGCAACTTCATCTATAATTACTGGAAGAGTTTATGCGTCAAATTATGCGCCCCCAACACCAGCAAAAATGACTGCAGCTGTGAGTGATATGCAAACTGCATATACCGATGCAGCCGGACGAGCACCTAATTTTACTGAACTGTACACTGGAAATCTAACCGGAAAGACCTTAACTACGGGTGTTTATAAATGGAGTACTGGAGTTCTGATATCTGCGGGAGGCCTTACTATCTCAGGTAGTGCAACTGATATTTGGATCTTCGAGATCGCACAAGACTTAACTGTAGCTAACGGAGCCACTATTACTCTTAGTGGAGGCGCAAAGTCATCCAATATATTTTGGCAAGTAGCCGGCCAAACTAATCTTGGAACAACATCTAGCTTTAAAGGAATCATATTGTGTCAAACAATGATAAATATACTAACAGGAGCAGCTTTTGACGGTAGAGCGCTAGCACAAACTGCAGTTACGTTAGATGGCAATAGTATTAATAATAACAGTACTTTAGGCCTTGCTGATCTTGATCTTGAAAATGGCATCTCTATGTATCCAAACCCAGCTCAGAACTATGTAACCATTAAAAACTCTAACAATATTAAATTAAATGTGTTAATTATTTACGATGTTTACGGAAGACTAATCAATACAATTGAGCTGCGCGATATGCAACAGGAGAAAACGATTGACGTGTCCAACCTACCATCTGGAATATACATGTTACAGATTCAAGGTGAAGGAGCGAGAACAACAAAACGATGGATTAAGAATTAGGCTTCATAAACTATTCTTTACATTATAATTAAACAACCCCCTTAATGGAAATTGAGGGGGTTTGTTTATTAAAGCTGTTTTGATTCTACTGATTTACTCTAGGTGACTTTTCTTTTTAAAAAGAGAAGTCGATTTTTTATTTCGATTTAAGCCATCTGATAAATGGGTGATACAAGCGAAACAGAATTTATTTTTATTTAATTGAATAGAGAACTACAATACAAAAAACGAACCTAAATTCGCATTTTTAACTATTTAAATTTAGTAAAATATAAATACTACTTTAGCATTGGTATTATTTTGATGTAGGATGTGTTTTTAATTTATATTTTCTTTAACAGTATGAGAACAAAATTATTTTTATTGCTCTTTTGTAATTTAACGCTTTCTGTTTTTTCACAAAATTTAAAACTTATAGACTCATTACAGAAGGTTGCTAAATTCACTAAGGATGACACGTCTAAATCAAATCTTCTGAATAAAATTTCAACTATTTATTTAGAATTCGATCTCGAAAAATCATTAGATTTTGCCAAAAAATCGCTGATTCTCTCAGAAAAACTAAACTATAAAAAAGGGAAAGCAAATGCTTATTTTTCAATTGGGAGCGCTTATAATTATAAAGCAGAACACCTTGAAGCAATTGTTTGGTTTAAAAAATCTTTAGCTATTAGGAAAGAACTTTTTTTAATGTCAGATGTTGGACAAACATACAGTAGTATAGGTTATTGTTACGAAGACATGGGTAACTTTCTGGAGGCTAAAAAAAATTACCTTGCCTCACTAAAAATTCGCGAACAATTAAAAGATAAAATAGGTATTGCCAGAAGCAATACGAATATCGGGAACATCTATTATCAAAATCAAAATTTAACCGAAGGACTTAAGTATTTGCTGCCGGCTTTAAAAGTGTTTGAAGAAGCGGGAGAAAAAAGAATGATTGCCGCCGTTAGTCACAATGTTGGCTCGATCTACATGTATCAAGGTAAACCAGAGGCTATGACCTTTTTACAAACTGCCTTAAAAATTAATGAAGAAATGGGAAATAGGTTTTGGAAAACTAATAATCTAGGTACGATGAGTGAACTTTATAGAAGACAAGGTAATTTTGTAGAGGCAGAAAAATGTCTAAAGATTGCCCTTATTATATTAGAAGAATCAGGACAAAAAGAAGGGATGGTAGGTACATATATTTTATTGTCTCACTTAAATATGTCACAAAAAAAGTATAACGATGCAAGTGTAAATCTAAACAAGGCTCTGGAACTTGCAACAAGGTCAAATAGTATTACCAAGCGCCAAGGTTGCTATGCAAGTTTAGCAGAGTTAGAGCAAGAGCAAGGCAATTATAAAAAAGCACTAGACTATTTTAAATTATCAGTTGTGCTTCGCGATAGTGTATTTAGTGAAGAGAATATAAAAAAAATGACGCAACAACAAATGCAGTATGATTTTGATAAGAAAGAAGCATTAACAAAAGAAGCGCAAGAAAGAAAGGATATCATCATTCAAAACGAAATTCAAAGTCAAAAAAATCTTCGTAATGGGTTTATAGGAGGCTTTATTTTGGTATTGCTTGCGGCATCATTGTTCTTTTTTCAACGAAATAAAATTAATAAAGAAAAGAAGAGGAGCGATCAACTTTTACATTTGGTAGAAGAAAAACACAAAGAAATAACAGATAGTATTAATTACGCAGAAAGAATACAACGAAGTTTTATTGCAACTAACGAAATGCTTGCAGAAAATTTAAACGATTATTTTGTTTTTTTTAAACCAAAAGCTATTGTAAGCGGCGATTTTTATTGGGCTAGTAAATTAAGTAATGGCAACTTTGTTCTGGCAATTGCCGATAGCACAGGTCACGGGGTGCCAGGAGCAATTATGAGTTTATTAAACATTACAAGTTTAGAGTCTGCAGTAAAAGATGGTTTTACGCATCCAGCCGAAATATTAAATGATACCCGCAAAACAATTATTGAACGCTTGAAAAAAGATGGAAGTGCCAACGGAGGTAAAGATGGTATGGATGGAAGTTTGATAAGTTTTGATTTTAAAAACAATAAATTCACGTATGCAGCAGCCAATAATCCTGTTTGGATTGTGCGAGAAAACGGATTGTTAGAATTTCCTTATGATAAAATGCCAATTGGAAAGCACGATAAGGATTCTATATCATTTACTCAGCGCACAGTAGAACTTCAAAAGGGAGATTTGGTTTATTCTATAACCGATGGTATGCCTGACCAATTTGGAGGACCGAAAGGAAAGAAGTTTATGTATAAACAATTAAAAGAATTGTTTATTTCAATTGCATATTTACCAATGCAAGAACAAAAGGAAAAACTTTCTACTTCATTAAATAACTGGAGAGGAAATTTAGAGCAGGTAGATGATGTTACGGTTGTTGGAATTAGGATTTAATTAAGGGCTTATATATATTTCAAATCCATGCAAGGTTACTCGTATTTTAAGAGCCTCGATTATATTTGGTCTGGAAGGGGTACTTAAATTAAAAAAACCCTTGATAAAGTTTTATTTATCAAGGGTTTTTGGTTCAATAAGAAAGGTCAAGATATCAAATTATTTATTCTTAAAAGATTATTTTTTTGAGTGGGTATGTTAAGCCGATTTATTTTGGGTTTGTAGTTTCTTCTTCTTTTTTCTTTTTATCTAAATCATCCTTTTTTTTAGCAGCATCTTTTGCTTCCTCTTTATTTATGGCTTCCTTCTTCTTTTCTAATTTTTTTTCAGCTTTTTTCTTATCGTTTTCTTTTTCTTGTACGTTTTCGTTGGCTTTTCTTGAATCTTCGACTTTATCGTCAGTTTTATTTTGCGATTTTCTTAACGCATCCGATTTATCATCCGTTTTACTTTGGGCTTTTCTTTGTTTTTCTGCAGCTTCATCTGCTTTTTCCTGAGCTTTTTTTACTTCTTCATTTTTATTGTCAACTTTTTTTTCAGCCTTTTCAATTTCTTTATTTCTGTGTTCCGTTCTTTTAGTGTCTTGTAGTTTGGCTTTAGCAGAATCACTTGATGTTTGTGAAATACACGTGGTTGTTGAAATAAGTGAACATATTGTAACTACTAACCCTATTTTTTTAATTGATGTCATAACATTTGTTTTAATACAGTAAATACATTTTTACTACACCCAAAGGTGAGATTTATACTAGGGAGAATGTTGTATATTATTTTCAATTAGTTACATCTATCACAGTTTTCAGTTTTAAAAACAGAAATAGGTTTTACAATAAATAAATTATTATACTTCTTAAAATAGTTATATTAGAAAAAAACCGCGCGTTAATATGTTTAATTAACAAAACTTTAAGAACGGTTACGTGAGCAATTAAAACAATAATATTTTACTGTATTAAATGCATAAAATTAATAACAGCTTTCAGCCTAACCTATAATATTACTATTTTTGTTAATAGATATGCTAAAAACATTTAAACCAAAATCTAAAATATTACAGAAGTATGTAGATTTATTCTATGTTTTAGATAATCAAGAATTTGAAAGATTTAGTTATGCGGTTTTTCCTCACGTTGATACTTGTGTCTCTTTTATTAAAGGTGCTACTATCACGCGTTCAAACTTTCAGGTAAATATTTTAGCCAGTAAAAATAACTCTGCAAATAAGTGTATAGAAATTATTGGAAAATATACCAATCCAGTTTTTGTAAATTATGAGGGCAAAATACAAGAGGTTTCTGTCGTGTTTAAACCCTTGGGTATAAATCATTTTATGAAAGAAAATTTAAAAGATCTTACTCCTAATTTTGCACAGGCCTTAAATCTTTTTGATTGGGATTTTCTTTGCAGTAAAATTTTTGAAACCCAAGATGAACTGAAGAAAATAGAGTTGATAGAAGATTTTTTATTGACTAATTTTTTAGATTTCAATTTTGATAAATTATATAAAGCATTAGCTCACTTGGAAGATATAGAAAAAGATTATTCTATTGAACAAATTGCTAAGTTTATAGATATGAATTTAAAAACTTTTCAACGATTATTTTCAAAACATCTTGCTTGTTCTCCACTTGAATATAAGAGAATTGCAAGGTTTAGGCAATCTCTTAATTCTAAATTACTCTCCAAAGAGATTAAGTCATTAACGGAGGTGTCATATGAAAGTAATTTTTACGATCAATCGTATTTTATTCGCGAGTTTAAAAAACTTACTAATTTAAACCCACGTAAATTCTTCGAATCTATTTCTATACTGGATAAAGAAAAAATTATTTGGCATATTAAATAAGTTGTCTTAAAAGTCCAATTTTGTTTATTAATCCTGTTGTTAATTTGTACAAAAAACAACATGAATACATTAAAAAAATGGGAAACCACCGGCGAAAGCAAATATGCTTTCTTTTACAATGGTAAAGAAATTGGTTCCATTGAAATTGCTCGAAGCTCACTGGAGAGAATTGCACATGCTCAAGTTATGAACCAAGAAATTACAATTAAAAAAGTAGGAACTTGGAAAAATGCCATTGAAATTTCAGATAAAAATGGGCTTGTAATTGCAAAAGCTCATCCCGAAAAGTGGTACACAAATTATTTAAAATTAGAGTACGCAGGAAAAACATACTCTTTAAAAATTAGAAACAGCCCTACAGCCGAGTATATTATATTTGAAAATGAAGTAGAAATTATTTCTTATGGTTTAACAACTAATAAAGGAAAGGTTGGCGTTAAAATAAACACTAATCAAAATCAATCAGATTATATTTTTGATTTTTTATTATGGTATCTTTTTGTTCCCATTGCTTTTGAGAACATGGGTGATGTCTTCCTGTTTTTTATGATGATTGCCTAAGATTTTTTAAACTATAGAATAAAAATTAATCAGTTAAAATTAAACTACATAACAAATTATAGGCATGAATAATTTTTATAAACAAGCACCATTTTTATTGTGGATCGAGGCAATTCTAATTTTAATACTAGGCTTCTATCCGGCTCTGCTTATAATTGAAGTGGGAGCGAATTCACCTTTAATTTATTTTCTATTTTTAATATATGTTCCAATTGGTCAATTTTGTTTCACTCCATTTTTTCGGCTGGCAGGTATCTATAAATATTATTCGCCCATGTTAATTGGCTATATGCCCAATAAAATTCAAGTAGATCTTCATAGTGGCGGTAGTTTTGATTACTTATTTGTTATATTGAAATATCAATCTGGTAATGAAATCAGAAACCAACTTTTTAAGTTTTACCTTGAAGGGCTTCTTTATCTAATTTCACAAGTTGAATCAGGCAAAATCCCAAAATCGGTAAACATTATTGGAACATCTTATTTTTTTAATGAACGTACAATAAAAAAGTTAGGGTTTGATGAAAAAAAACCTACCCTATTTTACAAGTTAAATTTATTTATAAATTTTATTGATATTTTTTGGATGTACTCAGTTTCAAGAGGAAAACTATCTTTACCAAATCTTTCGAAAGTAAAAAAATTAAGTGTCTCTGGAGAACGTCTTCTGATGAATAGAACATACATAGAAAATTTATATCAAACTTTAATACAAAAACTAAAATGAAATTTTTTACTTTATTTGTAGCAATCGTTTTTATTAGCCATACATTCAAAGGGCAAGAATTAACGAGTAAAATATATTCCGAATCACATGTTCAGCCTACCGAATGGACCAAGCTTAATACAGAACCATATGCAGGAAAACAAGATGACATCTGTTTTATTAACGAAAATACAGGCTGGTATATTAATGGTTATGGAAATATTTATCACACGACAGACGGAGGCCTAACGTGGAATAAACAACTCGAAAAAAAAGGTACATTTTTTAGAACAATAGCTTTTATAAATGATAAAGTTGGTTTTGTAGGTACCGTTGGAACTGATTATTTTCCTAATGTTTTAGATACAATTCCACTTTATAAAACTATTGACGGAGGTAAAACATGGCACCCAGTATCTTATAAAGGCCCTTACGTTAAAGGGTTGTGCGCCATAGATATTGTTAAAGAGCAATATATAAATCACGGCCAAATAGATTATAAATATCATATTTATGCGGTGGGTAGAGTAGGAAGTCCCGCAAATATAATGGTCTCACATGATGGCGGTGAAACGTGGTATTCTCAGAGTATGAATAATGATTGTAAAATGCTATTTGATATAAAAATGTTTGATAAAAATATTGGTTTTGTATCTGCTGCTTCAGATGAAAATATTGAAAAATCAAATGCGTTAATTCTTAAAACAATAAACGGTGGCAAAACATGGACAAAAGTTTACCAGTCTAATCGTTCTTTTGAAACAACATGGAAAGTATCTTTTCCAACAGAAAAAGTTGGTTATGTAACTATTCAATCATACAACCCAGATCCTGCTATAAATCAACAGCGCATTGCTAAAACAGTTGATGCTGGCTTAACATGGGCTGAAATAAACTTGGTTGAAGATGTAGGAGCAAGAGAATTTGGAATTGGATTTCTAGACGAAAATCATGGATTTGTGGGCACAATGAATTCAGGATATGAAACGACGGATGGAGGAAAAAATTGGACTAAAATTAATTTGGGAAGAGCGTGTAATAAAATACGGATTTACCGACGCGCTGATAACTCTATCTATGGGTATTTAATTGGAGTAAATATTTTTAAATATTAAATCCATTAAAAACTATTGTTAAAAAAATAAATATTGTATGGGTTGATTTTATAGCTATTTAAAATTAAATTACATTTACACCCTAAATTACTATAAACCCATAAAATTTTACATTATGAAACCTATCCTAATCATCAGTGCATCAGTATTAATGAGTACTTTTTCATTTGCACAAAAAAGTTGTTGTGCAAAATCAGAGTCTACAGAGACATTCGCGATGTTAACGCACAATGAAAAATTTGTTGCAACCCATTTAGATCCATTACCTTTTACATTAGCAAATCCTATTGGAAAAGAAATTTCTTTTAAAACAACAGATGGTAAAGAAGGATACGCTTATGAAATTAAGGCTACAACTCCTACAAATAAGTATGTGTTTGTAATACATGAGTGGTGGGGCTTAAACGATTATATCAAACAAGAATCTGAAAAATTATTTAATACACTAGGTAATGTTAATGTTATAGCTATTGATTTGTATGATAAAAAAGTAGCATCAGTAAAAGACTCTGCTGCAAAATATATGCAAAATGTTAAAAGCGAAAGAGCAGAAGCCATTATTAAAGGAGTAATTAATCATGTGGGCCCAAAAGCAAATATTGCTACAATTGGTTGGTGCTTTGGTGGTGGCTGGAGTATGCAATCGACCTTACTAGCAGGTAAACAAAGCAAAGCATGCGTAATGTATTATGGGATGCCTGAAGAAAAAGCAGAAAAATTAAAAACACTAAATGCCCCTATTTTGTTTGTTTGGCCAGAACAAGATCAATGGATTAATAAAGAAATGGTTTCGAAATTTGAAGTAAATATGAAAACTGCTAAAAAAAGTTTAGAAGTAAAAGCCTATAATGCCGACCATGCATTTGCTAATCCCAGTAATCCAAAGTTTAATAAGGAATTTGCGGATGATGCTTTTAAAAATGCAATAGCATTTATTAAAACACATTTAAAGTAAATAGTAACAATAGTTGTTTTAAAAAAAGGGGCTTTTTAGCCCCTTTTTTTAGTTCTTGTAGTGTAAATTATGCAGGTTGCTCTACCATCAAACATTCATTTTCTGTTTACAGAAGTACTATTTGCATTAATAAATTAGTTTATATTTAATAAATTATAGTTTTTTTTGTTTAATTATTTAGTATATTTGTTAAACAAAACAAAACTATGCTACATACTTTACAAACTCACCAACTTATAAAAAGCGATATTAAAACCGTTTGGGAATTTATGAGTTCGCCCAAAAATTTGGCAACCATAACCCCTAAGTATATGGGTTTCGAAATACTAAATAATTTTGGCGAGGACAAAATGTACCCAGGACAAATTATTGAATATTATGTGAAGCCTATCATGAACATTAAATTACATTGGGTTACTGAAATTACACATGTAAAAGAAAACGAATATTTTGTTGATGAGCAGCGCTTTGGACCATATACTTTTTGGCACCATAAACATTTTTTAAAAGAAGTGCCTCAAGGTGTTGAAATGTATGATTTAGTGCATTACAAAATGCCTTTAGGTTTTATTGGAAAAATTGGAAATAATTTATTTGTAAAAAAACAAATAAAAGAAGTGTTTGATTACCGCTACAAAAAAGTAGAGGAAATTTTTAATCACTAATTTAGTATGAGTGCTGAGGAAAACACATATTGTTACTACAGTGATTTGCCTTCGCCAATGGCATATATGCAAACAGTAATAGAGCCAACTAAAGCTGCTCTTTCGCAATTAGATATTAACCGAATTATTGAAATGGCATGGGAAGATAGAACAACTTTTGATGCTATTAAATTTCAGTTTGGGTTAAATGAAAGCGAAGTGAAAGCCTTAATGAAAAGCAAGTTAAAATTTAGCTCATATAAATTGTGGCGCAAACGTGTAGAGTCCTGTAAAACCAAACACGCCAAAACACGTGTGGTGTCTATTAATCGATTTAAATGCAATTTACAACGCACCATCACTTACAACAAAATCTCTAAACGACGTAAAACATGAACACTTATTTGTTAGCTGGCGCATCAAGTCTTATGGCTATTAAAACAGCCGAATTACTTCAACAACAAGGGCATAAAGTTATTGGACTTTCGACTAAACCAAACGCTTTTAATTATGATTTATTTCATCAAGTTGAAAAATATGAGCAGGGTAATTTTCCAACTATAGAGGGGAGTATAGATGGTTTAGTTTATTTCCCTGGCACTATCAACCTAAAGCCGTTCCATCGTTTAACTGCTAAAGAGTTTATAAACGACTATGAGATTAACGCCTTAGGTGCGGTTAGTTTTGTGCAAAATTATTTAAATCAACTAAAGCAAAGTCCCAGTGCTTCTATTGTATTAATGAGTACTGTAGCAGTGCAAAGTGGTATGCCTTTTCACGCATCCATTGCTATGGCCAAAGGAGCAATAGAGGGCTTAACTAAGGCTTTAGCTGCTGAATTTGCGCCCACTATTCGTGTAAATGCTATTGCGCCCTCATTAACGCTAACACCATTGGCAGACCGATTTACAAATACCGCTGATAAAATGGAGGCATCGCAAAAACGGAATCCTTTAAAAAAAGTAGGTACAGCAGATGAGTTGGCTCAGTCTATTACTTTTTTATTAACCGAAAAATCATCATGGATTACTGGGCAGATATTAGCAGTAGATGGTGGAATGGGAGCTTTAAAAATTTAATAGGTATGACCACAGTAACACATATAGCTAGCGACGAAATTTTAGCACTAGAAAAGCAATACCGAGCAGCTTTTATAAACAGCTTGGGTGGTTTTAAAAGTGTTTGCTTAATTGGCACAACAAATAAAGTTAAGCAGAGTAATTTAGCAATCTTTAATTCTATTGTACATATTGGTGCTAATCCTCCATTGATAGGCTTTATAGTTCGTCCCGATTCTGTCGATAGGCATACTTTACAAAATATTTTAGAAACGAATTATTATACCATAAATCATTTAAACAAAACTATTTTTAAGCAAGCACATCAAACCGCAGCACGTTATCCATTAGAGATTTCTGAATTTGAGGCAGTTGGACTTTCTGAAAACTATGTAGATGGTTTTTTTGCGCCTTATGTTTTAGAATCAAACATAAAAATAGGAGTTGAGTTTAAAGAAAAAATTGATTTAAAAATTAACGGAACTATTTTTATTGTTGGCGAAATTAAACATATATACTATCCAAATGATTGTTTACAGCCCGATGGCTTTTTAGATTTGGAAAAAGCTGGAACGATTACTTGTAGCGGATTGGATAGCTACCACACAACACAAAAATTATCTCGCTTAAGTTATGCAAAGCCAAATACTACCGTTACCGAAATTAATTACTAACTAGTTTAAAGCCAATATCAATAGTGTTTTTTATTGCCTTATCACCTAAATTATCAAAAAAACTTTTTGAATTATATTTAATATTAAATCTTGTTCGGTCAAATGAAATTTTACCCTCAATGCTTATTTTTTTATCAACTAATAAATAATTTATAGGCACTACTATTTCTTCAGAAATACCTTTTATTGTTAAGATACCTTTTGCGGTTAATGGTTTGTTTTTTAAACTAATAGCTTCTAATAAAATAAATTCAGCGGTTGGATATTTTTTATAATAAAAAAAATCTTCGCCCGTTAAATGATTCACTAAACCATCTTGTTTACTGCTTATGGATGCTACATCAAAAATAATTTCGGTATTTTTTAAAGTATCGTTTGTTATTTTATAAATACCACTTTTTAATTTCATATCGCCTGTTAATGAATAGTTGCCAATTTCACCATATCCGGTCCAAATTATGTTACTATTAGTTACTGAAAATTTTAAATAGCCTTCCTTAATTTGAAAATCACGTAACGTTAGTTTGTGTTAATATTCTTTCCAAACAGTTTTACATTGCCGCCACTAGCACGTATTAATGATAAAAGAATACGTATAGTTGTACTTTTACCAGCGCCATTAGGACCTAAAAAACCAAATATATTTCTTTCATATACATCAAAACTTATATTACTTACCGCATTAAAACTACCATAATTTTTTTTTAAATTTTTTACCTCTATAATTTTGTTAGGCATGTTTTTAAAGGAAAGATGTTTTTTTCTATTACAAAATATAAATTAAATAATATTAAAATATTAAACAAAGATAACCATTTTGTTTAATATTTACGTAAATTTGTTAAACAAATTAATATAAAGTTTTAATGCTGTAAAGCAGCTTAAAATATTACACACTAATAACGACTATTTGTTATTTAAAAAACAATATAACTAAAGTGTTAAAACAAGAAATAAATATAGTTTGGTTTAAGCGAGATTTGCGTTTTACAGATCACGAACCTTTGTATTTGGCCCAGCAACAAAAACTTCCTCTTCTATTATTGCACTTTTTCGAGCCTTCGTTAATGTCATACGATGATAGTGATACAAGACATTGGCGTTTTGTTTATGAATCCTCACAAGATATGCGGCAAAAATTAAAAAATATAAATGCCGAGTTATATATATTTCATAATGAAGCTTTACCAGTATTTACACAACTTGCCAATAGTTATACAATAAATACTATTTTTTCACATCAAGAAGTTGGCAATAAATTAAGTTATAATAGAGATATTTTAATGCAACAGTTTTGCAAACAAAATTTCATTTCTTGGAAAGAATCTCAATTACATGGTGTTATTCGTAAATTAAAGTCACGTACTAATTGGGATGAACGTTGGCAAGCAAAAATGAGCGACCCGCCAAAATTAGTAAACGAATGCAATTGGACTATTTTACAGCTAAACGACGCGTTTTATAATCAACTTAAAGGAAAGGATTTACCCGCAGAAATTATTACGCCAAATAAAAATTTTCAACAAGGTGGCGAAACCCTTGCCTGGCGTTATATGCAAAGTTTTATAAAACAACGGTACGTAAATTATAGCAAACATATTTCTAAACCTTTATTGAGTAGAAAAGGCTGTAGTCGTTTATCGCCATACATAGCGTATGGTAATATTAGCATGCGTATGGTATATCAATATACAAAACAGCATTATAATAATTCAGACAATAAACGCGCTTTAAGTAATTTTATATCGCGTTTACATTGGCATTGCCATTTTATGCAAAAGTTTGAAGACGAATGCCAAATGGAATTTGAAAATATAAATAAGGCTTACGATAATTTAGTAAAACCTAAAAATGAAATTTATATTAAAGCTTGGCAACAAGGCAAAACAGGTGTTCCATTGGTTGATGCCTGCATGCGATGTTTAGTAGCCACTGGTTATATTAATTTTAGAATGCGAGCCATGGTTGTTTCTTTTTTTGTTTTTAACCTTTGGCAAGATTGGCGAGAATTACATTTTTTAGCCCGTCAGTTTTTAGATTATGAGCCTGGCATTCATTATCCACAATTACAAATGCAAAGTGGCGTTACAGGTATTAATACCATTCGTATTTATAATCCAATAAAAAATTCACAAGATCATGATATGGAAGGTGTTTTTATAAAACAATGGTTACCAGAATTGGCGGCTATTCCAGCACATCTTATTCATGAGCCCTGGAAGTTGTCTCTTATGGAACAACAATTATATGCGTGCGAAATAGGTGTCGATTATCCTGCACCCATTGTAGATATTGAAAAAAGTAGAAAATACGCTAGTGATATTGTTTGGAATTATAGAAAAGTAGATGCAGTAAAACTAGAGGGTAAACGTATTTTAAAAAAGCATGTTAACAATCCTACTTCACATTTAACACGAAATAAAAAATGAATAAACTCAAAAAATTAATATTCTATATTTTAACAACGTTATTTGTTGGAACTGTTACAAATGGCTCTGCTAGTATTATAAATGTTGAACTAAACTTTAAGTAACATGACGAATTTTTTAAATGCAAATTGGGAAAATATTATTATGGCGAACTATGCTGTGCCTGCAGAGGTATTAAAAAATTATTTACCAAAAGGTGTTGAGCTAGATTTATATAACAACAAAGCTTATGTTAGCTTAGTAGGATTTATGTTTAAGAATACGCATATTTTTAAAATACCAATTCCCTACTTAGGCACTTTTGAAGAAGTTAATTTGCGCTTCTACGTAAAACAAACCATAAATAATGAAACGCATAGAGGGGTTGTTTTTATTAATGAAACAGTGCCTTATAAAGCAGTTGCTTGGCTAGCAAACAAACTATATAAAGAACATTATATTTCCATTCCAACAAAACATAATTGGGAAATAAATACCGCCACAAAAAAAATTACCTATAAATGGTTTGTTAAAAACAAATGGAATAGTTTAAATATAACAGCAAACAATAGGCCACAAGCCATGACTAAAGACAGTTTTGAGGAATTTATTTTTGAACATTATTATGGCTATACAAAAGTAAGTGAACTCATCACTGAGAAGTATTCAATTCATCATCCAAGTTGGATGATAAACGATGTAACAGAAACAGACATAGATTGCGACTTTAAAGCTAATTACGGACACGATTTTGCTTTTTTAAATCAAGCAAAAGCCGATTCGGTTTTTTTAGCAGAAGGCTCAGAAATTAGCGTAGCATGGAAAAGAAACAGAATATAAAATGAGAGGAGTTAAAAAAGAAAATTTGCCAACTAAAATTTGTATTACCTGTATTAAGCCCTTTAGTTGGAGAAAAAAATGGGAAAAGAATTGGGATTCTGTAAAATATTGTAGCGATAAATGCCGAAACAAAACACCAAATAAAAAATAAATGCCAACTAAAAAAATACTTCGTTTAATTTTAGGCGACCAATTGAACAGCCAACATTCATGGTTTAAAACTTTGGATAATACTATTACTTATGTGTTAATGGAAATAAGAAGTGAAACGGATTATGCGACGCACCACATTCAAAAAATAGTTGGTTTTTTTGCCGCCATGCAAAATTTTGCTCAGGACTTAAAAGAAAAAAACCACAACGTTGTTTATATTTCATTAAACGATAAATTTAATAAGCAAAGTTTTGATAAAAATATTATCCAGCTTATAAATGATAATAAATTTAATTGTTTCGAATATCAATTACCTGACGAATACAGGCTTAATGAGTATTTACTGAACTTTTGTAAAACATTAACTATCGAATATAAAAGTTACGATAGCGAGCATTTTTTGAGTACGCGCGAAGAATTAGGCGATTTTTTTAAAGGAAAAAAAATGTTTTTAATGGAAAGCTTTTATCGCTACATGCGTAAAAAGCATCATGTACTTATGCAAGGTAATGAACCTTTCACGGGGCAATGGAATTACGATAAGGACAACCGTAAAAAATTACCGGCTAACCATAAATGCACTGCACCAATAGTATTTGAAAATGATGTAACTATCATTTTAAATGAAATAAAAAAAACATCTGTTAAAACTATTGGAAACATTAATGCAAAACAGTTTGTATGGCCAATAAACAGAATGCAATCCTTACAATTAGTAACTTTTTTTATTGAAGAGTGCTTACCCTTATTTGGAACCTATGAAGACGCTATGACACCAAACGAATGGTCACTTTATCATTCTCGCTTGTCATTTTCATTAAATACAAAAATGGTATCCCCTATAGAGGTTATTAATGCTGCTATTTCTGAATGGCAAAAACGTCCCGATGAAATTTCATACAATCAATTAGAGGGGTTTGTTAGGCAAATATTAGGGTGGAGAGAATATATGCGAGGTATTTATTGGTTAAAAATGCCTGAGTTTGCGAGTATGAATTACTTTCGCCACATTGAAAAATTACCACAGTGGTATTGGACTGGCGAAACAAAAATGAAATGTTTAAGCCATTCAATTAAACAGTCACTTGAGTTTGCATACGCACATCATATCCAGCGTTTAATGATAACAGGAAACTTTGCTTTATTGGCAGGTGTTCATCCAGATGAAGTGGATAAATGGTATTTGGGAATTTATATTGATGCCCTGGATTGGGTTGAAATTACCAATACAAGAGGTATGAGTCAATTTGCGGATGGCGGAATTATTGGTTCAAAGCCTTATGTAAGTTCAGCAGCTTATATTGATAAAATGAGCCACTATTGTGGAAGTTGTTATTATAAAAAAGCAATTAAAACGGGTGAAAAAGCCTGCCCATTCAATAGTTTATATTGGAATTTTTATGATAAACACGAAAATAAATTAGCTAAAAATCCACGTATTGGCATGATGTATAATGTTTGGAAACGCATGGAACCAAAGGCTAAAGCCGATTTATTGCAACAAGCTGAATTTTATTTAAAAAACATTAACTCCTTATAATATGCGAAAATCAATTGTTTGGTTTAAAACAGATTTGCGTTTACATGATAATGAAACTCTTGTAAATGCTATTAGTCATAGCGACGAGATTCTTCCTGTGTATTGCTTTGATAATACTCATTTTAAAAAAACAGAATTTGGATTTAAAAAAATTGGAAATTTTAGAGCTAATTTTTTATTAGAGTCATTAAGAGATTTAGATAATCAATTAAGAGCATTGGGCTCCGGACTGTTGATATTGAGAGGAAACCCAGCCGAAGAGTTATTAAAACTTGCAAATAAATACGGCGCTCAAAAAATTTATGCAAAAAAGGAAGTTGCCTACGAAGAAAAAAAAACAGAAGCTTTGGTTGAAAAAGAATTATGGAAAGTAAACTGTGTATTGGAAGTGTATAGTACAAGCACCTTATATCATGCCGAAGATTTACCTTTTTCAATAAAAGATATACCAGATGTATTTACAAGTTTCAGAAAAAAAATCGAAAAAGAATCAAGTATTCGTCCATTTTTTGATACTCCAAAAGCGATAGGCTCTCCAGAAATAAAACTCTTGGATTTGCCAAGGCTAGAACAATTAGATTTAAAACCTGTTACTTCAGATGCTCGCAAATGCTTTGATTTTAAAGGCGGAGAAACCGAAGGTTACAAGCGTTTACATTATTATTTTACGGAGAGTAAAGCAATTTCAAAATATAAAGAAACGCGTAACGAATTACGCGGAGCCGATTACTCTTCTAAATTTTCAGCTTGGCTAGCACAAGGCTGTTTATCGCCTCGAGAAATTTATTATGAACTAAAAAAATATGAAATAACCTATGGCGAAAATGAATCAACCTATTGGTTAGTATTTGAATTATTGTGGCGCGATTATTTTCGCTTTATGATGAAAAAATATCGAAATAAATTTTTTATGCATGCAGGCATTAAAGATAGCGACTCTTACTTACTTAATCATAATGAGGACATATTACAAAAATGGATAGATGGAAAAACTGGGGTTGATTTTGTAGATGCGAATATGCTTGAGTTAAAACATACTGGCTTTATGAGTAACCGAGGCAGACAAAACGTAGCAAGTTATTTAGTAAACGATTTAAAACTTGATTGGCGTTATGGGGCCGCTTATTTTGAGCAGCAACTTATTGACTATGATGTTTGCAGTAATTGGGGCAATTGGGCTTACCAGGCTGGTGTTGGAAACGACCCTAGAGGCAAACGTTATTTTAATATTGAAAAACAAGCCGAAGAGTATGATAAAAATAATCTTTATCAAAATATGTGGTTAGCTAAGTTTAAATAATGCCATTTTTTAATACTAATTTTTAGTAATATTTGGGAATCTTTTTAAAGTATAGATAACAAAAACTACCTTTGCAATTATTAGCAGCAATAGATTTGAGTTGTTGTATATAACACTATCGATACGTATACAGAAAGGCTTATTGTAAGGAGTTTTGGGCCATAATCAGTAATGAGAATTGACTAATTAAAAATATAAACCCATAATATCTGTATGTTAAATATGGTTATTATGCCCTTTAAGTTTTATTTAAGTAGCACCAACTATTCTTAAAAAGAATGTTATTCGCAAGGCTAAACAAAAGTAAAATCTTTTGGGTAAGGAAAAAACAACTGGTTTTTACCAAAGTATTGGCCTAGCAAAAAACTTTAAAAAATCTTTGCCATTAATTACTATATCAGCTTTAAACGAGAGCACTTTTTTTTCTTATTAAATTGTTATGTATAATTTTATTTTTATAATGAGTAATAATGTGTAAAAAATATTTCAGTTTTATACCATTAAATTGTAATTTTGTATTTAATCAAATCATTAATAAAAAACAAATATGAGTTTAACAGTTAATACACAGGCACCAAATTTTACTCTTTTTAATACCGAAAAAAAAGAAATTAGTTTAAGTAATTACCAAGGTAAAAACGTTGTTGTTTTGTTTTTTCCATTTGCGTTTACCGGAACCTGCACCACCGAATTGTGCAACATACGTGATAATTATAATGTATATGAACAGCTAAATGCTGTAGTTATTGGCATTTCAGTAGATTCCTTATTTACGTTAGCAAAATATAAAGAAGAACAAAAATTAAATTTTGATTTATTAAGTGATTTTAATAAAGTAGTTAGCAAAGCCTACGATTGTTTATACAGCCAATTTGTTTTTGGAACAGAAGGTGTAAGTAAACGCAGTGTTTTTGTAATAGATAAAAATGGTATTTTGAAACACAGCGAAATACTTGAAAACGCTACGGATTTACCTAGTTTTACGGCTATACAAGATTGTTTAAAAGGTTTAAGTTAAAAATTATTTTTCTTTAATTTTTAATAATTGCCCAATTGTTAAGGCACTATTACTTAAATTGTTTAGGGCTTTAAGTTCTGCCGCACCAACATTGTATTTTTTAGATACGTTATAAAGTGTTTCACCTTTTTTTACTTTGTGATAAATAAACTCTGTTGCTTTTTTTGAGTTATTTTCACTCAATAATTTTGTATCTGTACCTTCGTTATTAGTAGAAGCTATATTTTGTTCGTTTTTGCTTTCTGCTTTTATTTCTAATTTAGTTGCTGCTGAAGCGCTTTCTTTTACATAAACAGTTAACTTTTTACCTGCTTTTACACCCCTTTTTCCTACATAATTCCAAGTACGTAAATCCGTTACGGTAACGCCATATTTACGAGCAATGCTACTTAGTTTTTCGCCAGCTTTTACAGTATGTATTTTTTTAACTTCGGCTAATGTTTCTACCAATTGGCTTTGACCCTGTTGCGCTTTTATAGCGGCATAAATATCTTGTTCATTATTTAAGAAAATACCAATTTTTGCTTTTGGTAAGCACATAGTATTGCCACCAGCGGGTATAATATTTTTGCGATATTGTGGGTTAAAATATAAAATTTCCTCACTACTAATATCTAAAGCTTGGCCAATTTGCTCAAAACTCATTTGCTCTTTTACAACTACGGTATCTACCTCAAAATATGTTTTACGGGGTACAGCAGCGTATATATTATGTTCGGCGCCATAGTTCATAACATAATTAGCGGCAATAAAAGCGGGTACATAGCCTTGCGTTTCAGTAGGTAAAAATGGTCTAATTTCCCAATATGTTTTTTTGCCGCCACTTCGACGAATAGCTTTGCTAATGGTTCCTGGCCCGGCATTGTAGGCAGCTAATACCATTTGCCAATCTTTAAACATGCCATAAAGACTTTTTAAATATTCGGCAGCGGCAACAGTGGCTTTATAAGGGTCACAACGCTGGTCAATGTATGAGGTAACATTTAAGCCATACATTTTACCAGTAGGGTACATAAATTGCCATAAGCCCGTAGCGCCTGCACGTGAGCGGGCATAGGGTATTAGAGCACTTTCTATAACCGCTAAATGTTTTAATTCTAAAGGTATGTTGTAACGGTCTAAAACTTCTTCAAACATAGGATAATAAAGCTGTGCAACGCCCATCATACGGCTTACGCTTTCACGTTTACGAAAGGCATATAGGTTTATAAACCCTTTTACATGTTCGTTATATACTAAATCAAAGGGCGAAACGGCATCTAATTTTGCAAGGCGGGCTTGGTAGGTATAATCATCAAATTTTGGAATACTATCTATTGAATATTTAAATTTATTGTTTTTTGGAAATACTGGCTTAGCAAATGCTGTTTCAAACATTTTTTGTGTTTGAAGACTATCCAACATTGCAGCAATAGGGTCGTCGAACGAAACCGTTTGTGCATTAACGTTTGCCATTGCAAACAGCATAAAAACTAAAACACAATATTTTTTAAATAGCTTCATAACTTTTAAGTAAATGTTACAATCATTAAAACGAATAAATTGTAATAAGGTTACAAGATAATTAAAATTTATTTTAAAATAATGGCTAAAAATGTTAAATATTAACTTTAAAATGTTGAGTGGTAATATAGCGTGATGGTATTTAGGCGGGAGGTATGCTATATTAACAAATAATACCTTTTGTTTTTTAGTTTTTTAGTAAATTTGTAGTGTAAATTATGAGAGATTTAGTTTGGACATTAGTAATTATTTGGTTAATTTATAAATTAATTGCCATGTTTAAAGGGGTAACCCCTAAAAAAAACTTTGCATTTAATAGCACTAATTCAACTAAAAGTCAAACTACGCATAGTGCTACTGCTGATAAAGACATAAAAAGTGCTGTTAAAAAAAGTACGGATAAAGAAGGCGAGTATATTGATTTTGAAGAAGTAAAATAAAGAAGTTTGTTTTTATAAAAAAGCCTGTTTGATTTTTCAAACAGGCTTTTTAGTTTTAAACGATATTTATATTATTTTTTTAAAGCATCTCTAATTTCCATTAATAATTTTTCTTGTGTGCTAGGCTCTGGCGCAGCAACAGGGGCAGCTTCTTGTTTTCGTTTAGCGGCATTCATACCTTTTATTATTAAAAACAAAACAAATGCTGTTAATATAAATGTAATAACCGAACTTATAAATAAGCCTATTTTAGCCCCATGCCATGCGTAATCTTGTAAGGTAGCTACGTTGGCGGCTTCTAAAACTGGTTTTAACATCAGGGGAGTAATGATATCTTCAATTAAAGACGAAACTATTTTGTTAAATGCGCCACCAATAATTACACCAATTGCAAGGTCAATTACATTACCTCGCATTACAAATTCTTTAAATTCTTTAATCATTGCCATATTTATATTTTTTAATTAGAACCTAAAACCTTTAAAAGTTCATCTAGTTTTGGAGTTAATATAATTTCAGTTCTTCTATTTTTCTTTCTTGCTTCAGGCGTTTTGGCAGTATCTAACGGAAAAAACTCACCTCTTCCAGCGCTTGTTATTCTTTTGGCATCAATATTTGCAGCATTTAGCATAATTTTAGTAACAGATGTTGCCCTTATCACACTTAAATCCCAATTATCTTTTATTTCGCCAGCACCTTTCATGGGTACGTCATCGGTATGCCCTTCTACCATAACGTTAATATCGGGGTTTTGTTCTAGTACTTTTGCTACGGTTTTTAAAGCTTCAACACCTTTTAATTCAACGTTTGTTTTACCGCTTGCAAATAATAGACTCTCATCCATACTAACATATACTTTACCATTTTTTTGCGTAATGGTTAATCCCTTACCTTCAAAGGCGGTTAGGGCATCGCTTAATTTTTTGCGTAAATCGGCAGCGGCTTGGTCTTTTTGTTTAATAATTGCTTCTAATTCATTTACACGCGCTTCTCTAAGTTTTAGTTGTGCATTTAAATCATCCAAGTCTTGTTTCTGTTTATTTAATTTTGCCTCTAAGGCTTTTAGTTCATCTTGTTTTTTTAATAATTGCTCTTGCGTTAATTGTAAATCCCCACTTAATTTACCGTTATCTTTTTCGCTACCAGCTAATAATTTGTTTAAACGATCCATTAGTTGTTCGTTTAATTGGTTTAGTTTATCGTACTTAGAAGTTAAATTACGATAATTGCTACCTATAATAGTGGTGTCGCGCTTTAAGCCTATATTTTCTTTTTCGTTTTTAACCATTTGCTCTTTTAATTCGGCAATTTTTGCTTCGTTTTCTTGAGCCGATTTTTTAATGGCAGCTAATTCTGTTTCGCAAGTTTTGCGTTTGGTTTGTTCTTCTTCAAACACACGATGTGTTACACAAGAAAAACACATTAAAATAGTAAAGCTAAATAGTAATAAATATTTTTTAATCATAGCTTAAAAGTAAGCTCATTTTTTTGGTTTACAAAGGATTTTAATAACTATTTTTTTAACATAACTTTGTTATATTTGAGTGAGGTAAAATTTTGTACATCAGGTTTTTCATATTTATAAGTTTATTTTGTTTAAACAGTATTAGTTTAGGGCAAAAAAACGCAAATGATTCGTTGCCTTACATAAAATTAATTAGTGAGTACGATGCGATAGTTACTAATAATCGTCCACAAGCATTAATTATTGCTAATAAATTAGAATTATTGAGTTTGCAGCAGAATAATTTATTTTTTTTAGCAGATGCTTATTTTAAAAAATCAAAAATATATTACTTCGACAATAATTATAACAAAGCTAAAGCTTATGCTGGTAAAGCTATTGAAAATGCTAAACGTAGTAACAATTATAAGGTTTTATTAAAATCAAATAATATTACGGGGGCTATTTATTATAATTTAGGAGAATTTAAAAAAGCAGAGTTTTATTATTTAGAAAAAATTAATACTGCCAAACTTATAAACGATACCGCCCAGGAGTTTGGAACTTATTACAACATAGGTCTAATCTATTTTCAACAGGGTAATTATTTAAAATCGGCTGAGTATAATTTTAAGGCTTTAGAATATTTTGAGCCAAAAAAAGATACCTTCAATATCCTTTCGTCTCTACAATCTATTGGCTACACGTATATGAATTTAAAAGACATACCTACATCCATAAAATTTTATAATAAAGCTGTTAATTACGGTAAATTGTATAAAGATAAATATCAACTTGCTGGTATTTATATTGATTTTTCCACCGCCTATGGAATGATAAATAAAGTTGATTCTGCAATTTATTATCTCGATTTAGCTTTAAAAATATCTTCTATTGCAAAGGATGAGTTTCATTATTCTATTGCATTAAATAATAAAGGAGGAATACTAATTAACAAAAAAGAGTATGCTCAAGCCTTTGTACTTGCAAAAGAAGCAGAAAAATTAAATTTAAAAACCGATAGAAAAATTGCCCTATGCGAAGTTTATCAAAATATTTCAAGTATTTATAACTATCAAAATAATTTTGATAGTTCGTTAGTATATGCATTTAAAGGATATGACCTAGCGTTAAGTCAGGGGCAAAGTAAACTTATTTTAACCCTTTGCAATGTTATTTCTCAAGTGTATGAAAAAAAACATAATTCCGACAGTGCTTTAAAATACTTTAAACTTTATTTTAAATTCAATGAATCTTTAAAGCAGGAAGAACAGTTGAGAGGCATTGCACAAAAAGAATTTTTATTTGAAAAACAAAGCCAAGAACAACTAAGAGCTAAAGAACAGCAATTATCAAAAACTAAACTCGAAAAACAAAAACAAATTAATTTAGTTGTGATTATTGCTTCTATTTTATTAGCTATATTTTTAATTATTGGCATTATTAATTTTAAACAAAAACAAAAGGCAAATACCTTAGTTGTTAAACAAAAATTATTATTAGAAGACAAACAAAAAGAAATAATTGACTCCATAAATTACGCTAGCCGCATTCAGCGCAGCTTAATGCCAACAGAAAAATATATAAGTAAATACATTAAAAATAAGAGTAATTAAATAATTTTAAATTGAGTACAACTAATGCTTAAACAAATAAAGTTAATATTAATTGTTAGCTATCTTATGCTGTCAGTTTGCGGATTTACACAAAAAAAAGATAGTGTTTATTTTTATAAACTAGGGCAAACTTTTAAATTACATTTAAAAGGCAATATTGACTCTGCTAAACTTTATGCAAAGCAAATATTAAACGAGTCAAAACAAGTTAATTATATTAAAGGAGAAGGCTTAGGCAATAATTATTTAGGTATTTGTAATATTTATTCTGGAAATTATGATTCGGCAATAATCTATTTAAAAAAGGCATTAATACTATATGGTTTAAATACAAAAACTAAAGGTATTTGTGATGTATATTCAAATATGGGAGTATGTTACGATTACTTGGGTAATTTTGCAGAGGCCACTAAAAACTATTTAAAAGCCCTTACTATTGCCGAATTTTTAAACGATAATGATGGAATATCTAGGGCAAGTAATAATATTGGAACACTTTATTACCAACAAAAAAACTATAAAATAGCTTTAAGTTATTTTGAAAAATCTTTAAAAATTAGAGAACTAAAACAAGATGATTGTGGCATTTCTTCTTGTTGCTTAAATATGGGTAGCTGTTATCAAAGCTTACATGAAATTCAAAAATCAAATTATTTTCTTAATAAGTCTATAATTAATGCTAAAAAATGCGGCGATTCTTTGTTATTGGCAGATGCTTTAGTTTCATTGGGCGAAAATTATTCAAATGCTTACGATAACAAAAACGCTTTAAATTTATTTACACAGGTCCTGCCAATGTATATGTCTTTTAACGAACCCAGGGCTTTATCCGAACTCTATTCAAACATGGCATTAATATACGGGCGATTAAATAATTATACTAAATCGCATACTTATTATTTATTGGCTAAAAATTTAGCTCAATCTACTAACTATTTAACTGGGTTAAAAAATGCCTATGAAGGATTAATAGTAATTTCTGCCTACTATAAAAATGCCGATAGTTCAGCTTATTATTTAAATGAGTATAAAGCCATCACCGATTCTATTTATTCCGAAAATAATAGTAAACAAATTGCTATGATGCAAACCCAGTATCAATCCGAAAAAAAGGACAATGAGTTAATCGTAAAAGATTTAGAAATCCAAAAACAATTAGCGCTAAGTAAACAAAAATCATTTCAATTAAACGTTTTTATTGTTGCGTTTTTAATAATGATTGTATTAATTATTTTTGTTTACAAAAGCTATAAACAAAAGGTTAAAGCCAATATAGAAATTAACAAACAAAAAGATATTATTACAAAACAAAAGCTTGTTGTTGACCAAAAACAAAAAGAAATAATTGACTCCATAAATTATGCTAGCCGCATTCAGCACAGCTTAATGCCAACAGAAAAGTATATAAGTAAACATATTAAAAAATAATGTATGTCACAATTAAAAACACTTGAAGCGTATCAAAAAGCGTATCAAAAAAGTATTGAAAATCCAGAAGAGTTTTGGGATGAAATTGCCCACCAATTTTTATGGAAAGAAAAATGGACAAAAACATTGGAATGGAATTTTGCCGAACCTAATATTAAATGGTTTATTAATGGTAAATTTAATATTACCGAAAATGCAATTGACAGGCATTTATTAACTAGCGCAAATAAAACCGCTTTTATTTGGGAATCAAATTTTGTTGATAAGCCTAATAGAATAATTACCTATCAAAATTTACATGATGAAGTGTGTAAAGTGGCAAATACTTTAAAAT
Source organism: Bacteroidota bacterium (assembly GCA_025363015.1). GTDB lineage: Bacteria > Bacteroidota > Bacteroidia > B-17B0 > Aurantibacillaceae > Aurantibacillus. The sequence goes on along the minus strand of JANYEQ010000124.1, from coordinate 60,507 downwards.
CATTTGGCGTTAAAAAAGGCGATAGGGTTTGTATTTATATGCCAATGATACCAGAAACTATTTTTGCAATGTTGGCTTGTGCAAGAATTGGAGCTGTTCATTCAGTTGTATTTGCAGGGTTTTCAGCCTCTGCATTAGCAGGGCGAATACAAGATAGCGATTGTAAAGTAGTGCTAACCACAGATGGCGCTTACCGTGGCGTAAAGGATATTCCGATTAAAGCAGTAGTTGACGAAGCCTTACAAACCTGTCCATTCGTTGAAAAAGTATTGATATATAAACATACCAATACAGCTATTACACTAACAAATCGCGATGTTATTTGGCAAAATGTTGTTACTAACGCTTCGCAACTTTGTACGCCTGAGTTAATGAATAGTGAAGATGTGTTGTTTATTCTTTATACATCTGGCAGTACAGGCAAGCCAAAAGGCGTAGTGCATACCTGTGGCGGTTATATGATATATACTTGCTATTCGTTTCAAAATGTATTTCAAATGAATTTGGATACAGACTCAAAAGATTTATTTTGGTGTACCGCCGATGTTGGCTGGATTACAGGGCATTCCTATATAGCTTATGGCCCCCTATTGGCTGGAGTTAGTTCTGTTATTTTTGAAGGAGTGCCTTCATTTCCAGATGCAGGACGTTTTTGGAATGTAATTGATAAATATAAAGTAACTCATTTTTATACAGCGCCAACTGCAATTCGAGCATTAGAAGCGTGTGGATTAGAATTTGTAACTCCCTATAAATTAAATTCGTTAAAAGTATTAGGAAGTGTTGGAGAGCCTATTAATGAAGAAGCTTGGCACTGGTACCATAAAAATATTGGAAAAGAAAACTGCCCAATTGTAGATACTTGGTGGCAAACAGAAACAGGAGGTATTTTAATTTCTGCACTTGCTGGTGTTACACCTACAAAACCAAGTTTTGCAACACTGCCCTTACCTGGCATTCAACCCCTGTTGGTAGATGAAAAAGGAGACGAAATTTTAGGAAACAATGTAGAAGGAAATTTATGCATAAAATTCCCTTGGCCCTCTATCATTCGTACTACTTATGGCGATCATGCCCGTTGTAAACAAGCATATTTTGAAACCTACCCAGGCTTATATTTTACAGGCGATGGTTGCCGTAGAGATGAAAATGGTTTTTATAGAATTACGGGTAGGGTAGATGATGTGATGAACATTAGCGGACATCGCATTGGTACCGCCGAAGTAGAAAGCGCTATTAATTCCCATACAGATGTTGTAGAAAGTGCTGTAGTTGGCTATCCACACGATATTAAAGGGCAGGGTATTTATGCTTATGTGATTGCGCCCTCTACCACAAAAAATCACGATAATTTGCGTAAAGAAATTTTAGCAGAAGTAACAAAAATAATTGGCGCTATTGCTAAACCCGATAAAATTCAAATAGTAAGTGGTTTACCAAAAACCCGCAGCGGAAAAATAATGCGCCGTATTTTACGTAAAATTGCCGAAGGTGAAATTACCAATTTAGGAGATACCTCAACATTATTAGATCCGGCAGTAGTTGAGGAAATTGTGAAAGGAAGAATTTAAAATGCCAGCTATTTTTTATAATTACCTATCATCTCCACTTGGTATAATAGAATTATCTTCTAACGAAAATGCGCTACTTAGTTGTCAGTTTTTTGATAAAATAGGAAGTGTAAAAAACGAAAGCAAAACAACAGATTCAGACTTATTTACCAATACAAAAAAACAATTAACTGCTTATTTTAATAAAGAACAGCAACAGTTTAGTTTGCCCTTAAACTTTACCGGAACTGAATTTCAAAATAAAGTATGGACCGAACTACTAAAAATAAATTTCGGAAAAACCATTTCGTATTTACAAATGGCAAAAAATTTAGGTAATCCTAAATGTATACGAGCGGCTGCCTCCGCCAATGGTAAAAACCCGTTTGCTATCATTGTGCCTTGTCATAGAGTAATTGGAACGAATGGTTTGTTAACGGGTTATTCTGGCGATTTATGGCGAAAAGAATGGCTTATAAACCACGAACAAAAAAATAAACAAGTACTTTTACAGTATGACTAACTACATTTCAAAATCAATAAATTATGCTGAATACTGTAATTTATTGGAAACTTTAATGGCTAATGGCAAAACCACGGGTCACGATCAATCTGAAAGTTATATTAACTATGCTAAATTAAACTTGGCACGCATGAGGCGCTTAAATAAAACGTTAATACTAACGGAGGATATAAAAAACGAATTACAAAAAATAACTAAAAAATATATTTGGTTAGTAATTACTGAAGGTTGGTGTGGCGATGCGGCACAAAACATTCCGGTATTTTATTATATTGAAAAAGAAAATCCAAACATAGAATTACGTTTAATTTTACGTGACGAAAATTTAGAGTTAATGGATAGATATCTTACAAATGGCGGCCGTTCCATTCCAAAATTAATTTGTTTAGAAAAAGATTCAACGGCAAGTACAGGGTATATAGAAAAATTTGTTTGGGGCCCTCGCCCCGTTGCCGTACAAAATTTAACTCAACAGTTACTACAACAAAATGTAACAAAAGACGAAAAATCATTGGCGATACAACATTGGTATAACAACGATAAAACTTTAACTTTACAAAACGAATTTTTACAATTAATAAAAACATTAAATTAGCACCATGTATAATTTACCTCAACGCCCTCGCCGAAATAGAAAATCACAGGCCATTCGTAACTTAACGCAAGAAAATTGGGTAACAACTAACGATTTAATTTTCCCGCTATTTTTAACAGAAGGTAAAAATAAAAAGTCGGAAATTGCGTCTATGCCTAATATTTATAGATATAGTGGAGATTTGTTATTGAAAGAAATTGAAAGTTGTTTAAAACTTGGCTTAACCACATTTTGTTTATTTCCTAGCATTAGCAACGTACTAAAAGATAAAAAAGCAAGCGAAGGGTTTAATAAAAAAGGACTCTATCCATCTGCTATTAAAGAAATAAAAAAACAATTTCCAGAAGCTGTTATTATGACAGATGTAGCCATGGATCCTTACAGTAGTGATGGGCACGATGGCTTGGTAAAAAACAATAAAATTGTTAATGATGAAACCTTAGATATTTTGTGTAAAATGGCTTTAACGCAAGCCGAGGCGGGCGCAGATATAATAGGGCCAAGCGATATGATGGACGGGAGAGTAGGAGCCATTCGCGATGCATTAGATGAAAATAATTTTACAGACGTAAGCATAATGAGCTATACTGCAAAATATGCCAGTGCTTTTTATGGCCCGTTTAGAGATGCTTTGGATAGTGCCCCAAAATTTGGAGATAAAAAAACCTATCAAATGAATCCTGCAAATAGTAAAGAAGCCTTGTTAGAGGCAGATTTAGATGCTAGTGAAGGAGCCGATTTTTTAATGGTAAAACCCGCATTAAGTTACTTAGATGTTATTAAATTATTAAACGATAATTTTACCCTGCCAATTGCTGCTTATAATGTAAGTGGCGAGTATGCAATGGTTAAAGCCGCATCTGCAAAAGGTTGGATAGATGGAGAGAGAGTTCGCGATGAGATTTTATTAAGTATAAAACGTGCTGGCGCAAGTGCAATTTTAACGTATTTTGCAAAAGAGTTTGCAGTATCAAAAAAATAAATTAATTTTATTAAAATTATGCAGTCACTTTCTGAAATACTATATACAAATAACGTATTGTTTAGTTATTATGGCTTTATAGATAAATACGTTTTAAACGAAGTACTGGGCATTACAAAAGCAAAACTAATTTCGTACAACGAACCAGTTGTAATTATAAATAGAGTATATAATGCCATTAACGAATGTGTTGAAAATATTATCAAGCACAATTTTTTTCCAGAAAATGAAATGCTACAATATAAATCGTTATTAATAATATCGCAACAAGAAGATTGTTATGTGATTAATACGGTTAATGTAATAAACGAAACACAAAAACAACAAATTAACGCGCAATTACTTTTTTTAAATTCAAAAACTAAAGACGAACTAAAACAAATAAAAGCCGAAATTATTTCTAATAAAAATTACTCAGAAGTACATACCGCTGGTTTAGGATTGGTAGATATGATATTACGTACAGATAGTTGTATTTATAATTTTAAAAACCATAACACTAATTTTTTATTTAATATTCATTTTAAAATTAACTCAACCACAAATTATGGAAACGCTTGATGTAAAGGGAGACGATATAAATCCTACAATTTTGTTAAATCACGTTGAAAATAAATACAGTATTTCTGGTGAGAGCAGACCCGAAAATCCATTAAAATATTATGAGCCAGTATTTAAGTGGTTTAATGATTATTTTAATTACACATATGTACTTAACGATATTGGATCAACGAATACAAATATTACAAAAAAGTTAAAGGTTGATTTAGATTACTTTAACTCAACTTCCGCTAAAGTTTTGTTTGATTTGTTTTCGTTATTAAAAGGCACAGGCCTCGAAAAATTTAAAATCAATTTTGAAATTGATTGGATATATTTTGTTGATGATTTAGATATGCTTGATGCTGGTAAAGAAATGGAAGGCATGTGTGGTTTAAAATTTAATTACATACCAAAAGTATAATTTGTTTAAATAGTACGTTCGTTTACTAGTAATTACATTATAAACACAAGTTTAAAAAACTGATGTTTATAATGTTAGCTTTTTTATTAAGAAAAAACTAAAGAACTATTCCCCTTTAAAATCAGCAGATCGTTTTTCTAAGAAGGCATTTACGCCTTCTTTGTAGTCGGTGCTGTTGGCAGCCTTTATCTGCATTTCTTTTTCTAGGTTTAACTGTTGCTCTAAAGTATTATTATAAGATTGATTTAATAATCGTTTTGTTAATCCAATAGCTTTGGTTGGCATTTTGGAAATAGCTTGAGCATTTACAAGTGTTTGTTCTAACAAATTAGCAAGGTCAAAAATTTTATAAACCATACCATATTGCATGGCTTCTTCTGCGGTTGCTTTATCACCCGTAATCATTAATGCACTTGCCATGTTAAAACCAATTAATCGTGGCAATGTAAAGGTTCCGCCACTATCGGGTATTAAGCCAATTTTACTAAAGGCTTGAATAAAACTAGCACTTTTTGCTGCAAAAACAATATCGCAAGCCAAAGCAATATTTGCGCCAGCACCTGCTGCCACACCATTTACAGCTGCAATAATTGGCTTTTCAATAGAACGGATTTTTAAAATAATGGGATTATAATGCTCTGCAACAATTTTTTCAATACCTGGGCCATTTGGGTCAATGGCTTCGCTTAAATCTTGCCCAGCGCAAAATGCTTTGCCGTTACCTGTAATTACAATACATCTAATGGTTTTATCATTTTCGGCTTTCTCTAATTCAGAAATTAGTAATAAAGCCATTTCGCGGTTAAAACTATTAAATTTATCAGGACGATTTAATGTAATGATTAATACATTTTCGTTTTGTTGTGTTAAAATAAAGCTCATGAGTTAATGGTTTAAAATTTTTTTATAAGACTCGGTAATACCTTTAATGATAGATGAACTTAAACCGTTATGTTCCATTTGATTTAAGCCTGTTATTGTAACGCCTTTAGGGGTGGTTACTTTATCAATTTCTTCTTCGGGATGTGTACCATTTATTAGTAGTAAATCGGCAGCGCCTTTTACAGTTTGTGCAGCAATTAACCGTGCGGTTTTGGCATCAAAACCAATTTCAATACCTGCTTGAATGTTTGCACGAATGTAACGCAATGCAAATGCTGTACCACAAGCACCAAGTACTGTGGCGGCATCCATTAATTTTTCATCAATAACAATGGTTTTGCCAATGGCATTAAAAATAGATTGTATGTATTTAGTGGTTTTTTCATCAGTAGTTGTAAAAGATAAACACGTCATACTCTGTTTTATTGCCATTGCTGTGTTGGGCATAGCACGAACAACTTTACATTTTTTGTTAATAGATTTTTCTAGTTCATCTATAGAAACACCAGAAACACAAGATATTATTATTTGATTAGGTTTTAATGTTTTCGAAATTTCATGTAACACTTCTTTTGCCTGGAAAGGTTTTACGCATAATAAAATAATATCCGCTTTATTAATAGCTAATTTATTATCGTTTAAAACCATAACACCTTTTAATTTTAAAGGCGATAAATCATTAATATTTCTTTTAGTAATTGTTATTGCGCTTGGTTTACAAAAGGCAGAGGAGATTAATCCTTCCGCTATTGCTTTACCTAAGTTACCACCACCAATTATTGTAATGCCTTTCATTAAAATATAAGCTTTGCTTTTTCAATTACTGAATCCAAGCCCTCTAATTTTGTGCCCCCTGCTTGTGCGTAAAAGGCTTGGCCACCACCACCACCGTTAATTTCTTTTGCCAATTCACGAATTAAAGTGCTAGCATTTAAGTTTTTTTCTTTAACTAAATTATCATTAATAATAATGGAAATGCTTGGTTTTTGATTTATTTCCTGAACAATTACACAAAATAAATTAGGTATTTCGTTGCGTAATTCAAATAACATATTTTTTGTTTCTTCGGCATTATCAAAATTAATTTTTGAAACGATAAAGCTTATATCACCACGTTTTTCAATACTTGCAGTTAATTCTTTTTTTATGGAAATAGCTTTCTCTTTATAAAACGAGGCTAATTGTTTTTGCAGTTCTGCATTTTCATCTATTAAATTAGTTACGCTTTTTACAATATCTTTGCTGCCTTTTAAAATGGTTTTTACCTCGTTAATTAATTGTGTTTGATTATCAAAAAATTCTTCGGCTTTAATAGAAGTAACTGCTTCAATACGACGAATACCAGCTGCAACGGCTCCCTCGCTAATTATTTTAAAATAACCAATTTGCCCGGTTGATTTTACATGACAGCCACCGCACAACTCTACCGAATAATTTTTATCAAAGGTTACTACTCGCACTACATCGCCATATTTTTCGCCAAACAATGCCATAGCGCCTGTTTTTTTAGCATCATCAATAGCCATTAGTTCGGTAGAGCCTTTTATGTTTTCGCGAATTTTTGTATTCACTAATTTTTCTATCTGATATAACTCATCATCTGTAATTTTTGAAAAATGTGAGAAGTCAAAACGTAAATGCTCCTCATTTACTAAGCTTCCTTTTTGTTCTACATGAGTGCCTAATACTAAGCGTAACGCCGCGTGTAGTAAATGTGTTGCACTGTGATTATTTGTGGTTAATAGGCGTTCGGTGCTATTTACTTTTGCTATAAATAAGCTGTTTATTTTTTCAGGTAATTTATCGCAGTAATGAATGATGACACCATTTTCTTTTTTAGTATCGGTAATGTTTATTTTTTCATTAATATTTTCAATGCTACCAACATCTCCCACTTGTCCACCACTTTCAGCATAAAAAGGTGTTTTATTAAATACTAAATGATATTGTTCTTTATTTTTTGCTTTTACTTTTCGGTAACGAATTATAAATGCTTCGCATTCCAATTCCTCATAACCAATAAACTCAGTTTCTTTTTCTGAATTTTCAATTAACTTTTTGTTTTCTTCAATGTATAACCAGTCATCGGTATCAACGGCGGTTGCTAATCGCGAACGATTTTTTTGTTCTAATAAACAAGCTTCAAATTCTTTTTCGTCAATACTTAAATCGTAACCTCGGGCTATAAGGCTTGTTAAATCTAAAGGAAAACCAAAAGTATCATACAATTCAAAAACTACTTTACCACTAATTATTTTTTTGTGAGCCGCGTTTGTATCAATACAAACTTGGTCAATACGCTTTAAGCCAATTTCTAACGTTTTATAAAACGATAGTTCTTCCTCACGAATAACTTTTTCTATTAATAATTTTTGAGTATTTAATTCAGGGAAAGCTTCGCCCAATTGATGCGCTAAAGTAGGCACAATACGGTACATAAAGGGTTCTTTTAAGTTTAAAGTTTGGTAACCGTAGCGTATAGCTCGGCGTAAAATGCGGCGAATAACATACCCAGCACCTGTGTTGCTTGGTAATTGTCCATCGGCAATACTAAAGGAAATGGTACGAATATGATCAGCAATAACACGCATAGCTACATTTATTAGTTGTTGCTTTTTATGTTTTTGTTCATTGTGTGTATCGTAACGGTGGCTGCTCAATTCTTCAATTTTATGAATTAAGGGCATAAACACATCTGTGTCGTAATTGCTTTGTTTGCCTTGCAATACACGCACTAAGCGTTCAAAGCCCATTCCAGTATCAACGTGCTGTTTTGGAAGTTTTATAAGTGAGCCGTCTGCTTTACGCTCAAACTCCATAAATACGTTATTCCATATTTCAATTACTTGCGGGTCATCATTATTTACAAGGGTTGCGCCATCTACTTTTTGTCGATCCTCATCACTTCTTCCGTCGTAATGTATTTCGCTACAAGGGCCGCAAGGCCCCATATCGCCCATTTCCCAAAAGTTATCTTTTTTATTTCCGTTTAAAATTCGTTTTTCGTCAATAAATTGTTTCCAAGTATCGTAGGCTTCTTGGTCAAATCCTAGGCCGTCATCGGCGCTGCCTTCAAACACAGTAACGTACAAACGGTCTTTATCAATTTTATAAACGTCGGTTAATAATTCCCAAGCCCAGGTAATGGCTTCTTTTTTAAAATAATCTCCAAAGCTCCAGTTACCAAGCATTTCAAACATGGTATGATGGTAAGTATCTACACCCACTTCTTCTAAATCGTTGTGTTTGCCACTTACACGCAAGCATTTTTGAGTGTCGGCAATACGAGGATATTTAATAGGGGCATTTCCTAAAAAAATATCTTTAAAAGGTGCCATACCACTATTAATAAACATTAGGGTTGGGTCGCCTTTAACCACCATAGGCGCACTTGGCACAATGTGATGACCTTTGTTTTTAAAAAAATCTAAAAATGTTTGGCGTACTTTATTTGAGTCCATAAGGGTTAAAAAATGGAAACGAAGATAGTAAATTATGCTCTACTACCCAATTCAATAATGGCTAAATTTTTTATTTCTGTTCCGTCAATATCAAATCTAACAACGGTTTTAACATTATGAAAACCATGAACACCGCAAGCGCCTGGGTTTATGTGTAATAAATTTAATTCTTTATCATACATTACTTTTAGTATGTGCGAATGCCCACAAATAAATAAATTAGGTGTATGCTCGAGTAATAAATTTTTTACACGCGATGGGTATTTGTTAGGGTAACCGCCAATATGTGTAATTAACACTTTAACTTTTTCGCAATTAAAAATTAAATTTTCGGGATAGGTTTTTCTAATATCCTGCCCATCAATATTACCATAAACAGCTTTTAAAGGCTTGTGTTTTTGTATTTCTTCGCAAATAGTATAAGTGCCAATATCGCCTGCGTGCCAAACCTCATCGGCATTTTTTATATGCTTAATTAATTTCGTGTCTAAATAAGAATGGGTATCGGATATTAATAAAATTTTTTGCAAAATTAGTTTTTTAAAAGTTTGGTATAAAGTTTATCTATATTGCTGCATAAGCGTTGATAACTGAATTTTTCAATTACTTCGTTTTTTGCAGAAGCAGAATTTGCAGTAACCGTTTTATAATTTACAACAGCATTTAATAAATTGGTTTTAAAATTAGTTTCATCTTCAACCTCACTTAATAAGCCACAATTAGGGTTTAAAACATCTTTTATGCCACCTACATTTGTGGTAATAATAAATTTTCCTGCTGCTTGCGCTTCAATTAAACTTACTGGCGTACCTTCATTTTTTGAGGTTAAGCATACTAAATCTATTCCTGCCAGGGCAATATCCACTTCTTTTATCCAACTCGTAAAAATAAATGTGGCCTTATTATTTTCGCCAAATGAATACGTAAGTTGTCTGTGTTTTATATAATTTATAAGGCTTTGTTTGGTTTCGCCATCACCAATAATAATGGCTTTTATTTTTTGCGTTGTGTTTTTTAAAATAAATTCAATGGCATCAATAAATAAAAAATGATTTTTAATAGGAGCTAACCTACCAATAATGCCAATGGCTAGTTCGTTTTCTGCAATAAAATAGGTGTTTCTAAAAACAAGTCGTTTCTCTAATTGATTTTCAGTAAATCTATTTAAATCAAAGCCTAAAGGAATAATGGTTGTTTGATTTTCGCTGCAAACCTTATGTACTTTTGTTAATTCGCTTTTTTGTATTTGACTAATGGCAATAATTGCTGAGCTTTTTTTAGAGAGGTATTTTTCAATAAGTTTAAAAACACTAGTTTTAATTGGCGAAAAATAGCCCTGAAAAACATGACCATGAAAGGTATGTACAATTACAGGAACGTTACAATGTATGGCCGCTAAACGCCCAATGGCACCCGCTTTACTGGCATGGGTGTGTACAATATCGGGCTTAAACTCACTAATAATCCGTTTTATTTTTTTATAGGCTTTGTAATCTTGTAATGGATTAATGCTTCGGCGTAACTCCAGTATAATTTTAGGTTTTAACCCCAACGATTGCGGAATGTATAACGAACTTTCTTCGCCCTCCTCCTGTGGACCGCCAACCAAAAGTGTTTCATAGTTCGCTGGCAAATATTTACTTAAATACGATACATTATAAGTAATACCTCCTAAGTTAAACCGATTAATTATACGTAAAATTTTTGGCATTAATGTTTGTAAATATAGTTAACCCATTTTTAAAAATTTAGTATATTAGTTGCTTATTATTAAAAATTTAAAACATACTTATTTTTTTGTATTAATTTGTTTTGTAACTAATTTGTTTTCGCAACAATTACGGTTTAAACATATAACCAATCACGATGGTTTAAGCTCGCTATATGTGAGTTGCATTATGCAAGACGATAAAGGTTTTATGTGGTTTGGAACCCAGGACGGACTGAATAAGTACGATGGTTACCAGATAAAAATTTTTAAAAATGAACCTACAAATCCTAATTCACTTTCAAGCAGTGATATAACTTGCATAAAGCAATTGAAACCAGATTTAATTTTAGTGGGTACTCGCGAAGGCTTGAATTTTTTTAACCCTGTAACTGAAAAATTTACACCTATCTATAGTTCGAAGGGCTTAAATGTAAAAATAAATACTATTGCATTATACGATAGTATAAATGCTATAGTAGGAAGCGATGAAGGATTGTTTATAATAAATTTAAAAACTAAAAGCATAAAAACAATATCCTTCCCTATTGATGGGAAAATTGATGTTAGGGCTTTTTTATGCGTAAAAAATTTATTTTATATAGGCACTAAAGAAAAAGGAATTTGGACACTAATTAATAATAAATTAGAGAGAGTAAATTTAGTTAAACCCGATTACTCAAATTTTAATTTAAATGAATTAGAGGGAATATACGATATTCAAGGATATGGAGGGAAATTATACGTAGCCACAATAGGCAATGGAATTTTTAAAATAGATATTGACTCGTTTGAAATTGAAGGTAAAATTAATTTTTTATCGTTTGGAGAAAGTACAAATGCTGTTAGGAAAATTACGATAAAAGAAAATAAAATCTATGCCGCAACAGGTTCTGGATTTATGATTTACAATTTACTTTCAGAAAAAGCATCTATTTCATTAAATACAGCAAACTTAAATTCAATTAGTAATAATTTATTAAGGTATGTTTATATTGATAAGGATGAGAATATATGGCTAGGCTCAGAGGTTGGTGGAGTTGATGTATCTTTCAAACAAACTCAAAAATTTCCAATTAATGAATATGACGAAAATTATAATTTTAAAAACATATATTCTTTTTTAGAGAAGGAGAATGATTTTATTTTAGGAGGCGAAGGCTTATTAAATAAATACAATAAAAAAACTAAAAAATTAGAAGAAGATTTAGTTAAATGTTTAGACGGTAATTATGCCTTAAGTCTATACGAAGAAGGTTTAAATATTTGGGTTGGTACTTATGGTAAAGGTCTAATTTGTTATAACACTCAAACCAAAAAAATTAAAAAAGTATTAGATGAAAAACTTGGGGGTACCATAACGTGCCTAATGGTTAATAAAAACTACTTATATGCTGGCTCTGTCAGCGATGGTTTATTCGAAATTAATTTAAAAACTTTACAAGCTAAAAACTACACCCAGTCCGATGGCCTATCCAGCCCTAGCATATATACAATTTTTAGTGATTCTAAAAAAAATGTGTGGCTAGGAATGATTGATGGTGGATTAATGAAATTAAAAGATTTTCCAAGAGGTGATAAACTACAAATTACTCAAACTTACAAAAATGATAAACAGCAAAACCAAATTGCTGCAAATACGGTTTTAGCCCTAAACGAAGATAAAAATGGTAATATTTGGATAGCAACAGAAAAGGGATTAAGTAAGCTATTACCAAACAATACCTTTAAAAGTTTTTACGAAAAAGATGGTCTTCCAAATACCTATTTGTATTCTATTTTAAAGGACAGTCTAAATAACTTTTGGATGAGTTCTAACAATGGCATTATTAAATTTAATCCCCAGCTCCCTGAAAAAGAAATTATATTTAAACATTATAATACAAAAGATGGCTTAGTAAATACTGAGTACAATATAGGAGCAGGCTACGTTTCTAAAAAAGGCACTATGTATTTTGGTGGTGCAAAAGGCTTTAATGTATTTAATCCTAATACCATAAAAGATAATTTAGTACCTGCCCAAACCTATATTGTAAGCTATAAGCGAGGGGGTAAAGATATAGAAACCGATTCGCTTATAAATTACAAACAACACCTAAAATTAAGTTGGCGCGAAAATTACTTCCAGTTCGAGGTAGTAGCCTTAGATTATACCGACCCCATAAAAAATAAATTTAGTTATAAATTAGAGGGCTACGATAACGATTGGTCAGCCCCTAGTAATATACGTTACATCTCATATACCGAATTGCCTGGCGGTGAGTATACTCTTAAAATAAAAGCGGCAAATAACGATGGTGTGTGGAATGAAACCCCGCACCAAATAAAAATTACCGTTGTGCCTCCGTTTTATAAAACAACTTGGTTTTATATATTAGTAATAATTTTTGGAACAGGATCTGTAGTGGCATTTACGCAGTATAGAACCAAAGCCATTAAAAAAGAAAATAAAGTGTTAGAAAACAAAGTAGCCGAACGCACCAAAGAACTTGCCGAAAAAAACCACGATATCACAAGTAGTATCCAATATGCTAAACGGATACAAGAGGCTATTTTACCCTCAAAAGATGTCATCTTTACAAAGCTAAAAAAAGTATTTATTTTATATAAACCTAAAGATATAGTCAGTGGAGATTTTTATTGGTTTGCCGAAAAAAATGGCTTTAATATTTTTGCTGTAGTTGATTGTACTGGTCATGGTGTGCCTGGTGCTTTTATGAGTATGATTGGGCACAATCTTTTACATCAAATTGTGTTAGAAAAAGGTATTATTGAACCAGGTGAAATTTTAAATAATTTGCATAAAGGTGTTCAGGAATCCCTGCGCCAAGGTCAAAACGAAATTAATACCAATGATGGTATGGACGTGTCGCTAATTGCCATCAACTACGAAACAAAAGTAATTAAATGGGCTGGTGCCAATAGGCCATTAGTACTCATAAACAAGGCAGGCGAATATTTAAAATACGATGGCAATAAATTTCCAGTTGGCGGCGCACAATTAGATAGTAATAGGCAATTTACAACCCATCAAATCACCGCCAATAACTGTATGGCTTACATGTTTAGCGATGGCTATGCCGATCAATTTGGCGGCGATAAAGGCAAAAAATACATGGTAAAGCGCTTTAACGAGCTATTAACAAGTATTCACCTAAGTAAGCCCGACGAACAACGCTTAGAATTAGAAAAAAGTTTTGAGTTATGGAAAGTGAATCATGAACAAGTCGATGATGTTTTAGTAGTAGGTATTGAAATATAAAAAAATTATTATATATTTGTATAACATTTAAAATTTAAGTAGTATGAAAAAATCATTAAATATAGCTTTTGCACTAGTATGTAGCCTTACCTTGTTTTTTGTAGGATGTCATAAAAAAGAAACTACCGAGGTAGATAATGAAACACAATCAGCCGTAGATAATGCGGTTGCAGATCAAGAATACGCTGCTATTGTTCCCACAACCAACAGCCATGCCATTAAAACTAAAGGTGCTGGTGGTGTTGATAGATTTAGTAGCTCCGCCTGTGATACTTTAAAATGGTTAAATCGTGCCACTGCCGACACAACAATAGTGGGCGGAAAATATGTTAATGCTCCAATATACGAATTAGATTTAGCTGCCGCTGCAAGTTGCAGTAACTCTTTTACTGATGGAAAAATGCGTGTAGGTAAGTGGAATATCAGAATCACTGGACCCTTAAGAAATCCCAATAGTCAAATGATTTTAAAATTAATTGGTCACAAAACTATAGAATCTGTTCCTCAACGTACCATTTCTTATTCATGCGATAGTATTATTGTAACAACAGTTGCTTCTAGTACAGTTGTTCCATCTTTTACTACCTATAACATTAAATTAACAGGTGGCCTTTGTCAAACTGCGGCCTGGGTTATTAAATATAATTTTGATAGAACCATCACTACCTATCCAAAAGGTGATGCTACATCTGCTGGAGACCCTATAACATATGTATTCGGTACTGCATCGGGTGTTAATCGCCAAGGCAGAGCCTTTACACTTAATATACCATCAACTACGCCCCTAGTAAAAAGAAAATCATGCCAATTCGTACAAAAAGGTATTATGGATTTAACGCCAGATGGTTTTAAAACCCGTACTGTTGATTTTGGTAATGGCACATGCGACGACGACGCAACTTTTACAGTAAACGGAAACACAGTAGCATTTAAATTAAAATAATTCAACCCTAAATAAAAAAAGCCTTTTATGGTTGATGTGTTTGATATATATGATAAAATGGAGCGAAATAATGTTTTGCTCTCATTTAAAGGCGAAATAACTTCCGATCTTCTTACCTCTATTCTCCAAATTATGGAAAATAAAATGGATACAATGCAAGAAGAACCTAAAATGAAAAAAAAGGTATATAATGTTTTGGTAGAATGTTTACAAAACCTTTATCATCATTTAGATGAAGTTACCGAAGTAGAAATGGATAAAAACCGCTCTGCTATTTTTATGATTGGTAAATTAGAGTCTAAATACACCATTTTTACTGGTAATTATATCCTAAACGAAAATATACAAGGTCTGAAAAACAGGTTAGATGAAGTAAATGCACTAAGTAAAGAAGAATTAAAAGAATATTACAAAAAAGTACTTAATAATGGCGAAATGTCGTTAAAAGGTGGAGGCGGATTAGGAATGATTGACATTGCCCGAAAAACAGGCGAAAAATTAGAGTATAATTTTTTGGAAATTGATAATAAAATTTCTTTCTTTACACTTAATATAAAAGTATCCTCACAACAAAATTAAACTATCACAATAAAACAAAAATAATAATTATGGACAAATACGCAATTGAAGGCACACCAAAAACACCAAGCATCAGTTTTGATTTAGCAGGTGGAGTTTTAGAAATTAAAGGACGTTCAATTCCCGAAAATTCTATTGAGTTTTATAAACCTTTAGTAGATTCGTTAGATAAATACTCTAGCACCGCTAAACCCGCAACCACCGTTAATGTTCAATTAGAATATTTTAATACATCATCATCTAAATGTATTTTAGATGTATTTAAAAAACTAGAAGGTATTCACAAAGGTGGTAGCGCCGTTACAATTAATTGGCATTACGAAGAAGACGATGAAGATATGTTAGAAGCTGGCGAAGATTACCAAGCAATAATTAATGTGCCATTTAAAATGGTAATGGTTGCCGAATAAATTTTAATACCAAAACTATACCCTGCCAGCAAAAGGCGGGGTTTTTTTATTATATTTGTTGCCTAAATTTTATAAAAACTATGTCAGTTAAAATTTCAGAATTATTAGGCTCACAAGCCGACAGTTTATTGAACCATACTTGTAAAACTATTACAAAAGATACTATCCATTTACCGGGTAACGATTTTATTGATCGTATTTTTCAACAAACAAACCGTAACCCGCAAGTATTACGTAGCCTAGGGCAGTTGTACAACACCGGCCGTTTAGCAAACACAGGTTACATGAGCATTTTACCTGTTGACCAAGGCATAGAACATAGTGCTGGTGCTAGTTTTGCTCCCAACCCCATTTACTTTGATAGTGAAAATATTGTAAAATTAGCCATTGAAGGAGGTTGTAATGCCGTTGCCTCTACCTATGGCGTATTAGCCTCAGTAGCTCGTAAATACGCACATAAAATCCCTTTTATTGTAAAAATAAATCATAACGAATTTTTAAGCTATCCCAATAAATTCGATCAAATAATGTTTGGAAGTGTAGAAGAAGCCTGGAACATGGGTGCTGTAGCCGTTGGTGCCACTATTTATTTTGGTTCGCCCGAAAGTGGTAGACAAATTGTAGAAGTAGCGCAAGCCTTTGAACGTGCCCATGAATTGGGTATGGCAACAATTTTATGGTGCTACACCCGCAACAATGCCTTTAAAAAAGATGGAGTAGATTATCACACAGCAGCCGATTTATCTGGCCAAGCAAATCATTTAGGCGTTACCATTCAGGCCGATATTATTAAACAAAAATTATCTGATAAAAATGGCGGTTACTTAGCCACGGGGCATGGTAAAACACACCCAAAAGTATATTCAGAATTAACTACCGATCATCCAATAGATTTAGCACGCTACCAAGTTGCAAACTGCTATATGGGTCGTATGGGCTTAATTAATAGCGGTGGCGAGAGTAAAGGCGCAAGCGATTTAGCCGAAGCCGTAACAACTGCTGTAATTAATAAACGTGGTGGCGGACAAGGTTTAATAAGTGGACGTAAAGCCTTTCAAAAACCCGTAAAAGAAGGAATTCAACTTTTAAATACCATACAAGATGTGTATTTAGATAAAACAATTACAATAGCTTAAAACAGTTATTAATTTTTTAGCGTTTAATTTTTAATAAAGTTAAACTACCTATTAAGAACTAAAAACTAATAACTAAAATTTAAAAAAAGATGGGTTGGTTTAAACGATTAAAAGAAGGGATTACCACTTCTACAAAAGAAAAAAAAGAAACACCAGAAGGCTTGTGGTACAAGTGCCCTTCGTGTAAAAAAATACATACTACGCAAGACCATTCAAACAATAAATACGTTTGTAGTGAATGTGGTTATCACGAACGTATTGGTAGTAAAGAATATTTTGAAGTTATTTTTGATAATAACCAATTTACCGAATTGAACGAAAACTTAGTAAGTGGCGACCCTTTAAATTTTAGCGATACAAAAAAATATACTGATAGATTAACAGATACCATTAAAAAAACAGGCTTAAACGACGCTCTTAGAAGCGCGTATGGTAGCGTAAATGGAAACGATTTAGTTATTTGCTGTATGGATTTTAGTTTTATTGGCGGAAGTATGGGTAGTGTGGTTGGCGAAAAAATTGCTCGGGCAATAGATTTTTGCTTAAAAACAAAATCGCCATTACTAATAATTAGTAAAAGTGGCGGAGCACGTATGATGGAAGCCGCTTTTAGTCTTATGCAAATGGCAAAAACATCGGCAAAACTAAGTCAATTAGATAAAGCAGGCATCCCTTATATTTCATTATTAACCGATCCTACAACTGGGGGCGTTACAGCAAGTTACGCCATGTTGGGCGATTTAAATATTGCCGAACCAGCTAGTCTAATTGGTTTTGCAGGCCCACGTGTTGTAAAAGAAACGATTGGTAAAGATTTACCAAAAGGTTTTCAAACGGCTGAATTTGTTTTAGAACATGGGTTTTTAGATAAAATTGTCCCTCGCACAGAGTTAAAAGAAAAATTAGGTAGTTTATTAAAGATGTTTAAAAACTAATTTTTTAATTTTAAATCTTATATAAATTATGACATTACTTACAGTTCAAAACGAAAAAAAAGTAAAAAGTATTACCTACATCACCACTGTTGCTATTTGCGTGGTAGTAATACTTTTAAACCAAAAATTAATTCCACACCCCAATACTTTTCCAAATTTTATTTACAAGTTGCCAACCTTAAATGCAATTTTAAATGGCTTGTGCTCAATATTATTAATTTTATCGTTACTAGCAATTAAAAATAAAAATATTGCCTTGCATAAAAAGTTAAACCTAACCGCATTTGCACTAAGTAGCCTTTTTTTAATAAGCTATGTAACGGCGCATTATTTTATACCCGACACTAAGTATGGCGATGTTGACCATGATGGCATTATTAGCGTTGCCGAACGAGCTGCAGTAAGCGTTATAAAACCTATTTATGTAATTATTTTAGTATCACATATATTTTTAGCAGCAGCAGTATTGCCATTAATATTGTTATCGTTTTATTATGGCTTAACCGACCAACGCCAAAAACATAAAAAATTAACGCGCTTTAGTTACCCTATTTGGCTATACGTAACTATTACAGGTGTTGTAGTGTATTTAATGATTAATAAGTATTACAATTATTAATAAAATAAATTATGCGCCCACAACCAAATACTTACCCTGCCTATTTTAAAAAATACATTGAGCTTAATGGCGAAAATACTATTTTAGAAGCTTTGCAAAACAACCTTGCAAACAGTAAAAATTTTATTGCAAGCATACCTGAAAATAAAGCCAATTACGCTTATGCTGATGGTAAATGGACAGTAAAGCAAGTAATACACCACACCATTGATACCGAAAGAATTTTAACGTATCGCGCCTTACGTTTTGCTCGTAAAGACGAACAACAACCGCTTGGTTTTGATGAAAATTTATACGCTGCAAACGCTAATTTAACAAATTACACGTTAGCTAATTTGGTTGAAGAATTAGAAAGCGTAAGGGCTGCAACATTTTCGTTATACAAAAGTTTTAATAACGAAACCCTTTTAAACACAGGTAATGTGGCCTTAGGGCAAACTACCGTATTGGCAATTGGGTTTTTTATGTGTGGGCATACTACGCACCATTTAAATGTAATAAAAGAGCGCTACTTATAAGCCGATATAACTATAGTATTAGCTAATTTTTTAAACACATAAGAAACACAGCCTTTTATTTAATAACATAATATAGTAAACTGAAGCTTAGCTTCAGCTCTATGATTATCTATATCATTACTCTATTTTATTTTTTAAATTTATGTGCCTATGTGTTTTAGTTTTTTTGTTTCAATATATTGATTACCTGACAAGTTTACGCTGTATAAATTGTTTTTTACGCGCATTCAAATAAATAATGTATATTTGATTTTTGAAATTTAAGTTCAAAAAAAACGAATGACTCATTTAAGCGTAAATCATTTACTCGGCATAAAAAATCTTACTAAAACCGATATTGATTTAATCCTTTCCACCGCTCAAAATTTTAAAGAAGTAATCAATCGCCCCATAAAAAAAGTACCATCATTACGAGATATTACCGTAGCTAATTTATTTTTCGAAAACTCTACTCGTACTCGCCTTTCGTTTGAGTTAGCTCAAAAACGTTTAAGCGCCGATGTTATTAATTTTTCGGCATCTAACTCCTCTGTAAAAAAAGGCGAAACCCTTGTTGATACCGTAAATAATATATTAGCCATGAAGGTAGATATGATTGTAATGCGCCATGCCAGTGCTGGAGCAGCAGTTTATTTATCAAAAAAAGTAAATGCAAAAATAATTAATGCGGGCGATGGTGCTCACGAACACCCTACTCAAGCCTTATTAGATGCGTTTTCGATACAAGAAAAATTAGGCGATTTAAAAGGTAAAAAAATTGTAATAGTAGGCGATATTTTACACTCACGTGTGGCGCTATCAAATATTTTTTGCTTACAAAAATTAGGCGCTAAGGTAAAAGTATGCGGCCCTTTAACACTAATACCAAAGTATATTACAAGTTTGGGTGTTGAGGTGGAGTTAAATTTACGCAAAGCCCTTGAGTGGTGCGATGTAGCCAATATGTTGCGCATTCAGCTAGAAAGACAAGACATTAAATACTTTCCTTCGTTACGCGAATACTCTATGTTGTATGGCTTAGATAAAGAATTGTTAGATAGTCTTTCTAAAAAAATAATTGTGATGCACCCTGGCCCAATTAACCGAGGCGTAGAAATAACAAGCGATGTAGCCGATAGCAAGCAATCTATTATTTTAAACCAAGTAGAAAATGGTGTGGCAATACGTATGGCTGTTATGTTTTTATTAGCCGGAAAACAAGGGTAAGTTTTAAAACTTACTAGCCACTACCTCCATAAATAAAAGTTATACTTTGTCAGCAGGGATATTTAAAATAAAAGTAGCTAGCGCTTTTATCAATTTTAGATGCGGAAAAATCATTATCCTTAAGCTCTATAATTTCAGATAAATAAAAACTATTGGTTTTATAAAATTCAGTATCAAACGTTTCTTTAGTTAAAAAGATTAAAAGACAATTTTTTGCTGGATTTAATTGATTTTTCAAAGGCTGATTTTTTAGTAACAGGCAATTAACAGCTGTTAGAACTTAACCCTTATAAAACTGCACAAATTATAACGTCAATTAATTTTGAAAAACTACTCAGCTAAACCCGTTGGGTAATATAATGCCAATTATTTTTACTCTAACAAAACGATTAACCTAATTTCTCGTTATCTAAATGCCTAGTGCTATCTCTAGTGGTTTTTTTATCTAAATTTTTTACAAGTGCTTCTTCTAAATTAATATTGGTTTGGTTGGCTATGCACATGAGTACAAATAAAACATCGGCTAATTCATCCGCTAAATTTATGTGTTTATCACTTTCTTTCTCGCTTTGTTCGCCATAGCGGCGCGCCATAATGCGGGCTACTTCACCCACTTCTTCCATTAAAATGGCGGTATTTGTTAATTCGTTAAAATAACGCACGCCATATTTTTTAATCCAATCGTCAATTATTTTTTGTGCTTCAGTAATTTGCATACATTTTTATTTCAAATTAATTAGCTCGTTGGTTTTTAAAATTAAATCCATAAATAAAATTTTAGGATTTGCATTGCGTTCTATGTAATAGTAATTACTATTAAATTCTTCTACTAATTTTTCGTAATTTTTTTGGTTAATAAAAGGCGCAAATTTCTCTAAAAATTGTTTTTCATTTCCGCTAAGCCTTACTAAATCTTTACTGCCATAATTATACATTAGGCTATCTCTAAAAACTTCTAAACCATATTGAAAAAATTGTTTTTGTTTTTCTCTGCCAATGCTGGCATTTTCATCAATCCAAACTAAGGCTTTATTACAATCAAACTTTAATGCCAAACGCATAAAACTTTGAAAATTGCTTAAAAATGAAACGCTCTCTTCGTTATGGGTTAGTAAGCTTACAGCCTCTGCATAATTACCATTAGCTAAAATAGCCGTTTGCTTAGCCACATCGACATTTAGATTAAAATTTTGTATTAACGCTTGGGTAATTTCGGTTTCGCTAATGTTATAAAAAGGTATGGTTTGTACACGCGAAATAATGGTGGCCAATAATTGTTCGGGGTTATTGGTTACTAAAATAAAAATAGTTTGTTCGGGTGGTTCTTCTAATATTTTTAAAAGTTTATTAGCAGCTTCTACATTCATTTTTTCGGGTTGCCAAATTATCATTAATTTGTATAGTCCTTCGTAGCTGGTGTAATTTAATTTTTTTAAAATATCTGCCGCTTCTTCTACGGGTATAATGGGTTGTTTATTTTCCGCACCTTGTTCGTTAAACCATTCGTTTAATGTAATGTAGGGGTTTTGCAAAAATAACTCTCTAAACTCTTTTAAAACATCGTCGGTTTTTTTAACGTCTTTACTTTTTGCAATAGGCACTACTAAATGCACATCGGGGTGAATTAGTTTAGCAACCTTGTTACACGAAATACAAGCTCCACAAGCGCCTGTGTCTGTTTTTTGACTACAAAATAAGTGTTGTGCAAATGCAGAAGCGGCGGCTAAATTTCCGCTACCTTCTTTGCCACTAAATAATAATGCGTGAGGTACACGGTTTTGGTTTACCATTTTAGCTAAACGTTGTTTGGCTTCGGTTTGCCCAATTATTTGGTTGTAAAGCATTGAGGTAAAGATATAAAAACTAAAGTTTTAAAACAGTTTTTATACTAACATATTAGTAAGAAGCTTTTGTATCGCCTCTGCCTAAATTTTTACCATAGCCTGGGCTCATGTTGTAACGTAACATCACTTCTAAACCACCGTTACGTTTACTTGCTGGGGTTAATGAGGATACGTTAATATCATAAGATATGCCAAATGCATATTTATCGTATTGCATTAATACACAAGGTATAATGGCATCTTTATAACGGTACTGCCCACCAATGGCAATGGCGGCTGGTTTTCTAATGCCAGTAAATAAGGATTGGTCAACCAAAATAAATTTATATAAGGCGCCTATAACAAATTCGCTACTGGGTCCTTGTCTCATATATAAAAAACTTGGCATCACGGCATGTTTACTACCCGGGATGTTAAAATCCCCATTAAAATAAAAACAAGCGCGGGTATATAATTTCTCTGACGAAATGATAAACGAGTTGCGTGGTATGCTGTAATGGTATGCCGAGAGCCCTATGTTAAATTTATTGCCATCTTTTGCACTAATAAATTTTTCGCTTTTTGCATAATTAAAATTAGCACCACCACCCAAATCGTAACTTGTTATTGAGCTACGAGGTGTTGTTTCGCCATTTGGGCTAGAAGGGTCGTAGGCGTAACCATTATATTGTTTATCCCACTTTAAGTTATCAATATTTATAGTTTTGTAATTAAAGCCACCTTGCAAACCACCACTCACCTTCATGGTTTTATTAATTTTTTGCAAATAGCTAATGCCAATATTGGGGTTAAGCAATGCTAATTTAGCATCGCCGGCTTGATCTCTAAATATATTAATAGCAAGTGTAAAATAACTGCCATTTAATTTTTTGTGCTTTATAGCTTGTTCAAAGCTAATACCATAAGTTTGGTAACTTTTTGCTACACTACCCCATTGGGTTTTAAAGTTTGCTGTAACTTTTGTATCGTACTGCACCCCTGCTAATGCTGGGTTGATGGCACTACCCACTTCGTTGTATTGCGAAAAATGTATATCTTGCGCTTTAGCTATTTGGCTAATAATGCTTAAAACTAAAACAGATTTTATTATATTTTTTGTTTGCATAATTATTATCGTATGAGTGTTACATTTCCTTTACTACTAAAGCCCTTGCCATCGTAAGTTTTCCCTTCTAGCCTATACACAAAAACACCAGTATTCATATCTTCTCCTTTATAAGTTCCGTCCCAGCCTTTTTTAATATTGGTTGTTTCAAATACTTTTTCACCCCAACGGTTAAATACCATAAAGTTTAAAGTTTCTAAACATACTCCTCTTACATACAACACATCATTAATGCCATCAGCATTTGGCGAAAATGCAGTAGGTACAAACATTTCACCACAATCATCAATAACAATAACATTTACTGTATCGCTGGATGAACAACCCTTACTATTATAACCTGTTACAATATATTGGGTAGTATTTATTGGGTTAACAACAACGGTTGGGCTGGTAAGCGACGTTATTCTATAATCTGGTGTCCATATATATGAACGCGCCCCCGAAGCAACCATAGTGTAGGTTTCTCCAAATCGGATGATTTGGTCGCTTGCCAAATTACCTGGCGCTACAATGGTAGTGTTTGGCACATCTACCACATGAATAAAACCATTTTTTGCAATGGTAGCACAGCTTCCAGCTGGCTTTGCATAAGGGTTACATACCTTTAAACTTACCCAATATACACCTGGTAAATTATAACATATTGTAGGGCTTTGTAGGGTTGAAGTTGCTGGCGAACCACCTAAAAATTTCCATAAATATGTTTGTGGACCGCCAGATGCCGTATCTGATTGGTTTAAAAAAGTAACGCAATTTCTACTACAAATGGTATCATTAGTAGTAGCGGTTGTAAAATGAACAGATGAAATAGTAACCGACCTACAATCTACTGCAATTACTGATACCGTGTCGTACCTTACACAGCCTGGCACCCCATTATAACCACTTTTAACAGTATACGTTTGTATAGCTGGTAATTTTTGAGGAGCAGATACAATAACCGATCCTGGTGAGCCATTTATTGGATTAGCCGTTAATATTGGGTTTGGAGGCCCAAAATAAGGCGGTATCCAAGTATAAGTGGGTACTACGCCTGGTAATGGTGGATTGCCATCTGTAGCTGTTAATTGAATATTTACATTAGGATCGCTTGGCCTATCGCCCACATAACAAATAGTATTGGTAACAATACCACCAATAGTTGGTAACGATACTGCAGTAACTGGCTGTGGCAATACAGTAACAGTTACTAAACGCGGAAGAGATACGCAGGCTTTACTATCGTATATTTCTACCGAATACGTGTCAGTAGAGGAAGGGTAGGCTGTAACGGTTGGGTTAAATGGGTTGTCTAAGCTTGGGGGTTGAGGATCGTACCACACATAATTTAGAATAGGTAGTGATGCTAAAGTTCCTACGCTTGCTACATATAATTTTATAGAATCTCCTAAACAAATAATAGGTTGTTTAGGGATTATACTCATTGTAAATTGTGGAATAACAGTTACTGTTACTACCGCTGTACCCGAGCATGTTGAGGTATTACCTGTAACGGTGTATTGTGTGGATGTTGGCGGTCTAACACTTATAGTGGGCCCTAACGAGTTAGTCATAATACTTGGCACATAAACGCTCCAAACGTAGTTAGAAGCGCCGCTGGCTGTAAACGTTACAGCATGCGAGTATTTAGGGTAATTACTGGCAATACAAGTGGTAGGACTACTTTGCGTTACATTTATTACCAAAGGTGCTAATGTGTATATTGTAATAGATCCTACAGCATCGCAACCAGCACCATTAGAGGCGGTGTAGCTGTAAATGCCTGGTCCTACGGCAATAGATGGTTGATTAACGGGGCCGCCCAAACTGGCGCCAGTCCAAGTATATCCAGAGGCACTTGGTGCCGTTAAGGTAGAGCTAAATCCTGCACATACCGAATAAGAAGATGCTGTTGCGCTACCAGTGGCGCCACTTCCCATATTTATGGTAATGTTTGCAGTACCCGTGCAACCCGCACCATTATTACCCACAACGGTATAGGTTGTAGCAATAATAGGGGTAGCCGTTACTGGCGAACCACTTGTTGAACTTAAGGATGAACCGGGGCTCCAGGTATAATTTACGCCACCACTTGCTGTTAAGGTTACAGGCTGCCCTGGGCATGTAGTGGCCGACGATGCTGTAACCGTTAACGATAAGCCACTACTAATATTAGTTTGTATAGTTGTGCTACCCGTACACGAGCCACTACTGCCATAAACTGTGTATGTTGTGGCCACTGTAGGGCTAACATTTTGAGTAGAGCCATTGCCAGCTAAGGTAGTAGATGGAGGAGCGACCCAAGTATAACTTGTAGCGCCATTAGCCGTTAATGTAACTGGAGAACCTGAACAGCCCGCTGTAGGCGAGGCTGAGCCCGTTATGGTTAAACCTGCACCTATTACAACGTTGCACGACGCAAAAGCAGTACAGGAGCCAATACTTGTTACTACGGTATAAGTAGAGTTTGAAGCTGGGCTGGTAGTTTGTACTGAAGAAGTGCCTAGTGGTATAATTGCTGGAAACGTACCTGTAGCCCATTGATAAGTAGAGCCAGCGGTAGAATTAGCTGTTAATGTAGCCGTATTACCTGCACAAATAGTTTGCGAAGGCGGTGCTATTGTTACGGTAGGGGTTGTACTAACCGTTACCGATTGTGCGGCGGTGTATGTTGGTGCTGCACCCACAAAGCCAATTACCACAACCGTATAAACGCCTGCGCTTGGATAAGTAATTGTTGCGCTTGTACCTAAAGTAGTAGTGCCTGTAAACACAGGTCCAGCTGGGTTTGACGTCCAAGTAAAGGAGGTAGTACCTGCGGTAGTGCCGCTAATTGTAGCGGCTACACCTACGTTAGAACATACTGTTGAGGCAGTGGTTAAAGATAATGTTGAAGAAGGTTTAAAAAGAATAATATCGTCAACTGCTACTGAAGGATCTGTACCTGTTGCATCGTCGTTATTTACCCATCTAAAACCAATTTTAACATTTGGATTATTGTTTGCCGATGCGGGTAGGGCTGTTGTGAATGCTGTCCAAACACCTTGCCCAGTAGCACCACAAGAAAGCGTGTTAGTGGTTATTGCCAAAGTTGTAAGTGTACTCCATGTAGCGCCATTAAAATAATGTAATTCTGCAAAATCGAGACCTGGATCGCCTTCTGTCATATATTTAAAACTTACAGAGATACCTGTTTGCCCAGTGCAATTAATGATAGGCGATTCGGCTCTTTTATCAGTGGCAACATCATTTGCTCCAAAACCCCCATCGTAAGCAGCACCACAATCGCCCGTTGGACAAATAAACCCAGCTATTGGCGACATTATATCATTACCTACGTGTAATGTTCTATTAGTGCCACAGCCTGTACCACACACGCCAATAGCATTACCATTTTCTGTTGCGCTTATAAACCAATTATTTGGAGTTGGGTCGTTTGCTCCAGTATTAGTAATAGCCCAAGCACCGTTTGTGGCTGTAGCTATTACACCTGCTGCGCTTTGGTATTGATTACATCCAGCACCAAAGGTCTCTGTCCAAAAAGTTTGAGCTAAATTATTTTTAGAAAATAAAATGGCGAGTACAAAAAAACAAGAATAAAGTATTCTATTCATATAATAGGGTATTTTATAAAACGCTAATATACGAAAAATTGTTAATAAGTATTACACTTTTACTCGGTAAAAAGTATGTTTTACTAACTATTTGGTGTACACAACCTAGTTTTTTATATAAAACAGTAAAATTTGCTACTAAATTTGTTACAAACCTAGTTTCTTTTTTAACTCTAAATTTTTTGGAATATTTTTTGTAATTGCTTTTTTGTAATTTGTTTTTTGGGTGTTGTACTCGCTTTGTAAATCGTCAATGGCTTGTAATTGGGTAGTATTTGGCTTTGATTCCATACCACAAAAATTAGTATAAAGCGAAGATATTTTTTCGCGTACACGCTCTTCATCTGCAAAAATGGATGTTTTTTTAGTTGCCATTAATTCGGCTTTTACTTTTTGTAAATCATCGTAAAACACTTGTGCATTTTTATTTTTTGAATACGCGGTACTATCTTCTTTTAAACCTTTTTGTATAATGTTAATACTATCAACGGTATTATTTACTTGGTTGTATAGGGTTTGTAATTGTAAGGCCTTGTTATATACCAACAATCTATCTTCGGGGCTTAAATCTTTATTCTCGTTATCATGAATACATTTTATGGTGCCAGTATAATCTTTATCTTTTACTTTTATTTTTACGGTGTAATTGCCTGGTAATACCATGGGTGCTGTAAAACCAGCTACATCCATCTTGGTGCTTCCTTCTGCTACTTTTGGGGGTAAGCCTCTTAAATTCCAACTAATCATGTTTATGCCTCGGCGCACAGTACCTGGTATTGATTGTATTAAATTATTTTTTTCGTCGTAAATTTCAACAGTAATTTTACCTGAGCTTAAACGTTGTTTTAAATAATAATTTATGGTAGGTGTTTCGGAAGGATTACCAACACTCCAATCGCCCGAAATTTCAGAGCCGCCCCAACCAAATTTACCATTGTTTAAGATAATATCTGGTGTTTGAAATAAGTAAAAATCTTGATCTAAAATCTCTTTTGTTAAGTTGCGTAATGGGCGAATATCATCTAAAATAATAATGCCACGCCCGTGTGTGGCTAACACTAAATCGTGTGTTTTTGGGTGAATTTGTATATCGCGCACCAAAGCATATTCGGGTATGTTATTTTTCATTCTAAACCAAGTTGCGCCGCCATCCACTGTTGCAAATAAACCCATTTCGGTACCTAAAAATAATAAGTTTTTATTTTCAACATCTTCTTTAATTTTGTGTGCAAAGCTTGTAAATTCGGGGCTATTAATGCGGACCCAGGTTTTTCCTAAATCGGTACTTTTTGTCAAGTACGTATTAAAATCGCCATACATGTGGTTTTCGAAAGTAACATATACGGTGTTTTTATCAAACTGCGAAGGTTGAATGCTACTAACCCAGGCGCCTTTAGCTACACCGCATTTTGCAATGTTTGGTGTTACATTGGTCCATGTAGTACCTGCATTGGCAGAGTATTGTAAATTGCCATCATCGGTACCTGCAAAGATTAGGTTTTCGTCTAGGCTCGATTCTGCAATTGTAAAAATAGTACAATGGTTTTCTGCTGATGTATTATCGGCACTTAGGCCGCCACTTTCTTCTTGTTCTTGTTTCTTTTTATCGTTTGTAGTTAAATCTTCTGAAATTTTTGTCCAGTTACGCCCTTGGTCGGTTGATTTATAAAGGTATTGCGCACCCACATATAAATTTTTTGGATTTTTTGAGCCAGTAACAATGGGTGTATTCCAGTTCCAACGTAGTTTTTCTTCTTTACTTGTTTTTTGTGGTTGAATATTTTCTGCTTTAGCCGTTTCTATATTTACACGGCTCATGTTGCCGCCTTGGTACTCTGAGTATACTGTTTTTCCATCAATATCGGGCACTGTCCAAAAACCATCGCCACCACCCACACGTTTCCAACTGGCGTTACCAATGCCACCGGGTGCTGCGCTGGGAGCTGTCCAACTGCCGTTATCTTGTAAGCCACCGTAAACATTATAAGGTTCTTTTAAATCAATACCTACATGGTAAAACTGCCCAACGGGTAAAGCGTGATTAAAATGCCAAGTAATTCCTTTATCCACACTCATGTAAACGCCACCATCGGTACCTAAATACATAACGTTGGTGTTTGAGGGATTAATCCATAAGGCGTGCATATCGCTGTGTACCCAGCCGCCATCGCCACTTGCTTCGGTAAAAGAATAGCCGCCATCGCTACTATAAGCAAATTGAAAAGCGGGACGGTAAACGCGTTTTGGGTCTTTTGGATCGATAACGATGGTGCTAAAATAAAAAGGGCGTGCCACGGTATTCATTGTAGCGCCTTGGTTTTTCCATGTTTCGCCACCATCGGCCGAAATGTATAAACCTGTTTTAGCATTTTCTACTATGGCAATCATTTGTTTAGGATCGCTTGGGGCAAGAGTCATGGCAATTCTGCCAAAGGGTTTTGGTGGTAAGCCATTGGTAATTTCTTTCCATGTTTTTCCGCCATCGATAGATTTGTATAAGCCACTTGTTTTGCCACCAGAGTTAAAACTAAAAGGTTGGCGACGGAATTGCCACATAGATGCAAATAAAATTTGTGGGTTTGTTGGATCTATAAGTAAATCGGCGCAACCTGTTTTATCATCTATGTAAAAAATTTTATCCCAAGTTTGGCCACCATCGGCAGATTTATATAGCCCACGGTGTTTGCTATTACTCCATAAAGCGCCAGGCGCCGCTAGGTAAATAATATCAGAATTTGTAGGATGAATAATTATCTTAGAAATATGTTCAATACTATCTAAGCCAATTTTTTTCCAGTTGCTACCTGCATCAGTAGTTTTATAAACACCGTTACCAATAGAAACAGAGTTACGCATATTGCTTTCGCCAGTAGCTACAAAAACAGTTGAAGGATTTTTTTGATCGATTGCAAGTGCGCCAATAGATTGGCAATACTTATCAAACAAAGGTTTATATGAAGCACCTGCGTTGGTAGATTTCCAAACACCGCCACCAGCAGTGCCTATGTAAATGGTTTTGCCTTCGTCATTATTAACACCTTCAATAGCAGTAATGCGGCCACTCATAGTGCCAGGGCCAAGTTGGCGGGCTTCCATAACACCAAACATAGAGGAGTTTACAGGAGATTGTGCAATTGCTAATGAGGTACAAATTGTTAATGCAAGTGTAGATAGTTTGTTCATTATGGATGATTTAAAAATATAATTATATGACTTAGATTTCTCTTTCTATTTCGTTAAAGATGACAACGTAGTTTAACAGAAATTATTTAGCAATTTTAAAAAGGGCCTCGTCAATTTTCGGATTAATTTCCATACTTACAATTTCCATTTCACCAAAACCACCCGAAATGTTATAAGGGCAAACAATACCACCATCTAATTTTTTATAATTACTCATACTGCTTGTATTTTCGTATTCTTTACCATCTTTAGTATCTTTTGAGGTTTGTTTAATAATGTAATAAGTACTAGGATCGATATAATAAGTCACTTCTTTTTTTTCTTTGTTAGTCATTTTTATTTTAAAACATTCTGTACCATCCACATCATCTTTACCAATGTATTCTATTTTTTTGCCTTGTTCTTTGTAGGTTAAAAAATCGGGTAAAATACTTAGTTCGTCTTGCGATTTTTTTACATCATCGGGGGTTAAAGGCTCTGGTTTTGTTTGCCCACCAAAGGGCATATAACTCCATCCTTCGGTAGTGGTAAGAATGTTGTAACCATTCATTCCCATTACGGCAATATCTTGGCGTGAGGCTTTTTTATCAACTTGCAACATTACAATTTTTATATCAGCACCGTTGGCTTTAACGCTACCGGTAGTTTTAATGCTTTTTACTTTAGCCCAATTATCTTTACCACCAACGGCATCAATGTGTTTTTTTACAATTTCATCAAGGTTTTGCGAAAAACAGTTAATGCTAAGTAAGGCAATAATAAGTGTTGATATTAGTTTTTTCATAATTTTTTGGTTTTGTTGTTTAAGGTATTTAGATGGGTTATGATATTTAAATTAATTTATATTACATTCAAAAATAACAATAAAATAAAACTAGTGCCAATAATTGTTACCAATGGCTAGTTTTAATTGTTAATTAATGTTTATTTAATAACTCACCATATTAAAGGGTAGGTTTATTAGGCTTGAAAAACCAACGCCTGATTCGTACAAATCTTCATCGCCTTTCTCGTAAAGCCAATTAATAGTTAGGCTATGATTTGGCATTTTTGTAAGATTACTAAACAGAACTAAGATATCTAATATTAGTTTTGATGAAGCGGTGTTAAAGTATTCTAAATTTATATCTAAATTAGTTTGGAGATTGGGATTTTGGGTATAAATTAGTAGCCAATCCATTACGGGGTTATAAAATTTTGAAGCATTTTCGGGCATCGAACGCCCAATAATACTAAATACAGCGTTGGCTTTGTCAAAAGTTATAGCTGGGGTTTCGTTGGTTGCTGGTATTTTAAGAGCTTGCATTATGAATGATAATTAAATCAATTAATTGGCAAACAAAGGTAAGATAATTTTTTAATAGGCTTAATTTTTATAAAATTAAGCCTTATCTATTTTAATAGAAGTCATAGAAAAAGAGCCACCTACTAAAGCATCGTTAAAGTAAGAAATAGTTTCGTTTTTACTACGTAAAGCAATAGCATACAACAAGGGTAAATAATGCTCGGGTGTAGGGGCCGAAAGCTGTAAGGCTTTGCTATAGGTTTTAAAGTTTATTAATGATTTAAAATCGTTTTGAGTAATTAATTTTTTAAAACTTTCGTTGGCTTCTATGGCCCAATCTAAGCCAAAATGAGCATTAAAATTGCCTTTTAGTTGCGCGTAACTAAAGTTATGCACCATATTACCGCTTCCAATTATTAGTACGCCTTTATTTCGTAAAGCCATTAATTCTTTTGCTAAATCGTAATGGTATTGGGCATCTTTATTATAATCTAAACTTAATTGTACAACGGGTATATTAGCCTCTGGATATAGGTGTTTTAAAATACTCCAACTGCCATGGTCAAAACCCCAAGCCTCATCTAAACTAACTACTGTTTTGGTAATTGTATTTTTTGTTTCGTTTGCTAACCACTTACTGCCTTGTGCTGGATATTGTACATCAAATAAGGCTTGTGGAAAGCCGCCAAAATCGTGAATGGTTTTCGGTTTTTTCATAGCGGTAACAAATGTGCCATTGGTTTCCCAATGTGCTGAAATACATAGAATAGCCGTTGGTTTTGGTAATGTTTTTGCCACAGCTTTCCAACCTTTACTAAATTCGTTATCTTCTATAGCATTCATTGGCGACCCATGTCCAATAAATAGTACTGGCATAGTTTCGTTTTGTGTTTTTAAAGTATTGGTAAAATTTTTAAACGAACCTAATGTAGTCATAGCTGTTAAACTTAATAATGATTTTATAAACTCCTTACGTTGCATGAGTGTTATTAATTAAACTAAAGGTATAATTATTTTGTAGGAGGAGAAAATTAAAAAACGTGAAGGGTTGTTTTTTAAATACTTGCCGTAATACTAAATATACTGGAGTTGCCAGGAAAAGCCATTTTAGTAAATGAATAGGCAAAGGCAAAGCGTTTTATTTTTAACCCAAAGCCAAAGCTTAAGCCGTTAGCACCTCGGCGTTCGGGTAGGGTTAATTCTTTTTGCCTGCGGTAATTGTAGGCTATACGCAAATTAAAATTTTTGGTAACAATAATTTCAGTGCCGATGGTGATGTGACGCATAAAATTATCGGCACGGTTACCAAAACGGTTACTAAATTTTTTAAATTGTGAGGAGTCTTGTTTTGTTGTAGTGTTTGAATTAAATGGGTTTGATTTGCCAGTGGTATCAATAGGACTTACATATTTTAAATTAAATTTATTTAATAAATCGTAACCCAATAACAATCTGAACGGGGCTTTTGCTACTTTGTAACTTAAGCCAAATTGTAAATTGCGGGGCAAAGTTTGTGTTTGGTTTTGCGTATAATTTTTATAAACCACGCCAATATTTTTAGCCAAAACACTAATTATTAAATTTTTTTTGCTGTGATAAGTGATACCAAAATCAATAGCATTGGCGTAACTTCTATAAATATCATATTGGGAAATAATTGTTTTTAAAGCTATGCCTACATTAAAGCTACTATCTTTAAAGGGTTTGGCGTAGGTTACATTAATACTATAATCACCCGCTTTAAAATTATTTGTTTTTTGTCCAAACTCATCGTACCCCACAAATTTGCCATAATCAAAAAACTGAACGCTACCAGCAATATTGCCATATTGTTTTAAATGGTGAGCATAGGCAAGGTAACCATATTTTAAATCGCTAACGTAACTACCATAATTAAGGGCAATTTTTTTTGTCATACCGCTATTTAGTAATGATGGATTGTTGTGAATGAGATTTATATCATCATCCCAAATACTAATATTGCCTCCACCAAGTGCGGCTGAACGGGCCGTCATAGGAATGTCTAAAAACCTAAAATTTTTAGTACCTCCAATTTGGGCTGTGTTTTTTAACGAAATAAAAAATAAAAATATGTAGCTTATTTTTTTCAATTAGGTATTTAACGTACTTATTTTAATATTATTGTGTTAGCAAGTTTTTTTATTATAAACTCTTTATATCTTTTAGTTTAACGGCTTGGCGGCGAGACACTTCTACTTCCTTACCATCTTTTAACTTTACGTTTAAACCGCCGTTAAACCACGATTCTACACTATCAATATAGCTAAAATTTAAAATATGTTTTCGGCTGGCCCTAAAAAATTGCTTTTCGTTTAAGCGTGTTTCTAAGCTATTTAAACTGCGTAAAATTAAAGGTTTAAAGCTATCAAAATACACACGTACATAATTGCCTTCGCTTTCAAATAGGCGAATATCGCTTAATTTTACAAACCAACATTTTTCGCCATCTTTAATAAAGATAGTATCGCTTTCGGTTAAAGGCGTTGTAATATCGGGTTTAGTAGCGGTTTCTTTAACGGCTAATTTTTTTATAGTTTCGGCTAAGCGCTCAGGTTGAACGGGCTTTAGTAAATAATCAAAAGCATTTAACTCAAATGCTTTTATGGCATGTTCGTCATATGCAGTTACAAAAATAACATCAACGGTACCCGATATTTCTTCAACCAATTCTAAGCCGGTTTTACCAGGCATTTGTATATCACAAAAAATAATATCGGGTTTTAATTCGTTTATTTTTAACTTTGCATCAATGGCATCGGCACATTCGGCTATAATCTCAATATCTTTATGATTTGCTAATAAACTTTTTAATTCTTGTCGGGCAAGGCGTTCATCATCAATAATTATTGCTTTCATATATTATATTTTTAGTATTTAATTTTTTTAAGAAGGATGATTATTTTACAGTGTATTTTAATAATATTAATTCAAAGGTATATTAATATCAACAACTACCAAAGTGTTTACTTCGTTTATAAAAATCTGTCCATCCACGCCATAAAGCAGTTCTAAACGTTGGATAGAGTTTTTAAAACCTACACCTGTTAGCGGTGTTTCGTTATTTAATTTGCCAGTATTACTAATTTTTAATTTTAAAAAATCGCCTAAGGTAAATGCTTCTATTATAATAATGCCATTACCTGGTAGCTTTGAAATGCCATGTTTAATGGCATTTTCAACCTGTGCCTGAATAATAAATGGAGGAATTTGATAATTTAAAACATCGGAACTTATTTTTAATTCGTAATTTAAACGCTCTTCGTATCTAATTTTTTCGAGACTAAGATATTCTTTTACTAATTCAATTTCGTCTTTTAATGCAATTTTTTTGTTTTTATTCATTAATAAAGTGCTGCGTAAAATATTTGATAATTGTGTAACGGCTACTTTTGCTTTTGCGGGGTCTTCGTTTATTAATGCTCTAATACTATTCATGCTATTAAACATAAAGTGTGGGTTTAATTGTGCTTTTAAGTTATTTAACTCACTTTCTTTATTGGCGGCAAGGTAACGTAAGGAATTTATTTCAGCACGTTTGTAGTTTTTTAAATGTTTAGATACAAAGTAAATAATATTCCAAAGTAAAAATATTACCGAAAAATTAATAATAGATGAGGTAATGAATAAAAAATCTAAATTAGTTTGTATAACCCCTAGCCATTTAAATAAGCCTAAAGTAACCAAAAAAAACAGGTTTGCTTTTTGTACACTAAAAAAAATAAGAATGATTATTTGAGTATGAATTTTAAGGTTTAAAACATTATATCGTATTAAAAAAAAGCGATAAATGTGTGTAATTAAAATACCTACAGGCAATGATACGGAGTAAATTAAATAATCTTTTAAGGTAGATTGGTTTGTTAAACTAAAAAAAATAGAGTTTATAATAATATAAAAACTCCAACCTAAAAGTTGGCAAAGCCAGTATGTATTTATTTTTTTAATCAGAACTCAGGGCAATGTAAAAAAATTATTCTTTAATAAATTTAACGTAAATCCACTTTTCGTCTTCAACAATTTTTACAACATAAACGCCTGTTTCGAGCGAAGAAACATCGATAAAGTTTAACTCATTAATAATTTGTTTTTTTATAATTTGCCCTGTAACGCTATATAATTCAGCTAATACAGTTGCTTTAAAAACAGTTTTAAAATATAATTTATCTTTTACGGGGTTTGGATATAACTGTATGTCAATATTATTTTGTTCTTCTTTTACACCTGCGGTAATTAGGTAATTATCGCGGTAACGGGCCTGGTTGGGCGTAAAGTTTGTGCCATTTACCGGCCCAGAAATTTCTAAAAACGGAATTTTGGTTGTGGTGGTTAACCATTGGTAGCTACGTTGGTAGTTCGGAAAACCAATAGGAAAAGGTAAAGATGAGTTTTTAATGGTATCGTTAGAATATTGTGTTGTAACTAAGCGTAAGCAATTTGCAGTGCCGAAGGGCGTGGTCACCGTTCCCCAGCCATCAACATTTGTAATACGGTAACCCGTTTTTGAATAGGTAAATGGGATAGCGGTTGAGGTAGGAGTTGAAAATCTGAAGGTGGTGCTATCGTACTTTGGGTAGGATAATGGAAAAACGTACAACTCATCTTTATTGCTGTAATAGCTTGGTACAGGCGCGCCATTTATGGTTACGCCAGCGCCATCAACCACATAAGCATTTAGGGGTGATGTTTGTTTTTTATAGTAATTATAGTAATTAGTTAAGGTTATGGGACCTAACTTTATGGTATCGGCAATTTTTTCGCCATACTCGTTAATACCATAAAAGTAAAAAGGATAGGGGCATTGTAGCGCATTTTTAAAATTGCGAATGCCTTGGCTAGTAGATACTAAAGTGCTAAAATTCCAAATAAAATTTGCCCCTGTTTGAGTATAATTACCAACCGAACTGAGTTGCGCATTGCTGTAACGCAGGGTGTCGCCACTGCCTGGCATATTACTGTTTGATAAAGTTATTAGCGATTGAGAAAACGATAATTTTAAAATAGCTGAAAATACAGTAATTAATTTTAATTTGTTCATTTATATTAAATTTGTTAATGTAAAAGCTAATGTACTAATTTTTTTTATTTTACGTTATACTAAAAATGTTTAGGTGTTTAATAGTGTGTTTGTTGTTGTTTAGTTTAAGGCTAAATAGTCAAACTATTGCGTTAAACGTTGTGCCAACATCCAAAAACAGTATTATTTCAAAATTTAATTATCAAAAAAAATTTACTAGTAAAACGTTAGCTTTAGAAGAGGTAAATAACTTAATTACTACCTTACATCGCAAGGGTTATTTACTAGCAAATGTTGATACTGTTATTATGGATTCTACATCGCTAACGGCAAAAATATCTGAAAATAATTTTTATAAATGGGCATATTTAAAGTTAGGAAATTTAAATCCTACCTTAGCTTCTAAAATTGGTATTAGTGAAAAATTGTACTTTAATAAAGCGTTTAAATATAAAGATGTAGCTAAAAGTTTTGAAAAAATAATTTTGTATTACGAAAACAATGGCTATCCATTTGCCTCAGTTTGCCTTGATAGTGTTGTAATTACCGATAATGCCATTAACGCTCTTTTAAACGTACAAAAAAACAAACTCTTTAAAATAGATTCGGTGATAGTAATGGGTACAGCAAAAATAAATAATCAATTTTTGTACAAATATTTAGCTATAAAACCTAATATGCCTTATAACGAAGAGATTTTAAAATCAATTTCTAACAAAATAAAACAACTTCCTTTTATTACCGAAAAACAAACACAAATAGTACGTTTAACAAATAAAACCAATAAACTACTGTTGTTTTTAGATAAAAAAAACGCCTCTCAATTTGATGGTATTATTGGTTTATTGCCCGATGCCATTACTAAAAAAACAATTATAACAGGCGATGTAAAATTAAAAGTGGTTAATGGTATTTTTAAAAATGGCGAAACTTTTGATTTGCAATGGCGCCGTTTACAATCACAAACACAAGATTTTAAAGGTAGATTAATTTATCCAT
The DNA here is from genome assembly GCA_025363015.1 of Bacteroidota bacterium. Lineage (GTDB taxonomy): Bacteria > Bacteroidota > Bacteroidia > B-17B0 > Aurantibacillaceae > Aurantibacillus. The sequence goes on along the minus strand of JANYEQ010000124.1, from coordinate 23,187 downwards.
ATTTGTTTGGTACACCTGTTGGAACAGATTATTCGCTTAAAATTTATAAACGCGATACGACATTTATTGATATTAACAATAACATTGGTTTACAGTATTATTTTAGTGGCTTAAATAATTTTAAAGTATTTTACAAACAGCGTAATACTAATTTAATTAGTACCAGTAATTATAGCTTAGTTACTACTTTACCCGAATTTGCTGATATTACCACACAATCGTACGGCATAGGTTTTACGTTTGAAAAATTAAATTACCGATTTAATCCGCACAAAGGCGTGGCATTAAATTTAAATGCACAAACGGGCAACAGAGTCATTAAAAAAAATCCAAAAATAAATGAATTGGCTTACACTAATTTATTGTTGCGTTCAACTCAATATCAGCTTGAAAGCGACTTAAATATTTTCATTCCTATATATCGTAATAACGTGTTGCACATTGGCACTCAAGCAGCTTCTGTATTTGGTAGCTCTGCTATTTTTAAAAACGAATTGTTTAGAATTGGTGGTTTAAAAACCTTACGTGGTTTTGACGAAGAAAGTATTTACGCCTCTACCTATGCTATTTATACCATAGAGTATCGTTTTTTATTTGCACAAAACTCCAATTTATTATTATTTACCGAAGGGGCTTGGTACGAAAATAATAGCGGCACTATTTATTTAAAAGATACTCCCATTAGTATTGGAGCGGGTATTAATTTTGAAACCAAAGCAGGGATTTTATCCTTAAACTATGCTATCGGCAATCAATTTGGTAATGGTTTCGACCCCCGAAGCGGCAAAATACATTTTGGTTTAACAGCCTTGTTTTAATTTATTATAATAATAAATTAACGTTTATACAACTTCTTTTGTTATTACCTTTACAAAGTATTAAAAATAAAAAAAAATATAATTTAATAATTATTGTTAGCGTAATTTTACTTTCGCTAGGTTGTGTTTTAAAACTAGAAAATTTAAAATTTAATTACGATTTTGAAGCCTTTTTTCCTAATGAAGATAATGAGCTAGAGTTATACAACAATTACCGTAAAACATTTGAGTACGATAATGAGTTTGTGCTTTTAGCGATTGAAAATGAGGATGGAATTTTTAAAAAAAACTTTCTTTTAAAAATAGATAGCCTTACTAAAAAGCTAAGTACCCTTAATAATGTGCAACAGGTTACATCGCCAACAAACCTAAAAACACTGTCTTTAGGCGGTTTTGCACCCACCGAAACCAGGGTGTTGCACATAGAAGACGAAAGTCTTTATAAAAATGATAGTATTGTTATTTACCAATCACCACATTTAATAGGCTCGTTTTTTCCGCTTAACGCAAAAAGTGTAAGTATTTTTATTAAAACTAACGATGTACTCACAAAAGCGCAAAGTGATGTGTTAGCCTTTAAAATTGAAACAACCTTAAAAAGTTTTAAGTTTAATACTATACATTATGTGGGGCGTATTTTTGCGCAAGGTGTGTATTTAAGCACCCTGCAAAAAGAGTTTACGTTATTTTTAGCCTTATCATTTATAGTAGTCATTATTTTTTTATGGTTTAGTTTTAAAAGTTTTTATGGCATTATTATCCCTGTAATTATTGTTTTAATTTCAGTATTGTGGACATTAGGCATTATGACACTTTTAGGTAAACCCATTGACATTATGAGTACCATGTTACCAACCATGATTTTTATTGCAGGTATGAGTGATGTAGTACATTATTTTAGTAAGTATTTTGAAGAATTAGCAAAAGGTACAGCTAAAGAAAGCATACATTCACTAATTATTAAAGAGGTTGGCTTTCCTACGTTTTTAACACTTATAACTACGGTTGTAGGTTTTTTATCACTATTGTTTTCAAGCATTGTACCCATAAAAGAATTTGGCATTTATACATCTGTTGGCGTTATTATTGCCTTTATATTAACATACACGCTACTTCCCGCATTGCTTTATTTTTTTACTCCAAAAAAATTAGTTGGTGTTAATGGTAGTTCAAACACAACAACAAACCTTATGCGAACGAGTTTGTTTTGGATTTTTAGACATCAAAAAACTATTTTAATTATTACTACAGTTGTTATTTGCTTTTCAATAATTGGTATTAGTAAAATTAGAGTTAATAATATTTTATTAGAAGACCTAAATGATAAAGTAAAAATAAAACAAGATTTTAACTTTTTTGATAAATATTATAGTGGTGTTAGGCCTTTTGAAATGCTTGTGACCCTTAACGATACTACAAAAAATGTTTGGGATTACGAAGTTTTAAGCCAACTAAACAGCGTAGAAGAGTTTATTAAAAAAGAGTATTCAGCAGGGTTTTTAATTTCGCCAGCAAGTTTGGTAAAAACAATTTATCAAAACTCTACTACTAATTTTGAATATAAGTTTCCTCCAAAAGAGGACTACCAAGAATTTTCGAAACAGCTAATTAATAATAAAAAAAATAAAGAACTTAAACGCTTAGTTACAGTAAACGGTTTACAAACCCGTATTAGTGCAAAGGTACGCGATATGGGTAGCTTAGCGTGTACAGCACACAATAAAAATATTTTAAATTTTATTAATAAAAACACAAATACAAAACTATTAAAGTTTCAAATTACAGGCGCTGCACATTTAATTGATAGAAACAATGAGTATATGGTAAATAACATGACTCAAGGCTTTATTTTTTCAATAATTGTTATTGGATTTTTAACTTTTTTTCTTCATCGTAGCTGGCGAATGGTTTTAGTATTTATTCTTCCAAATGTTATACCTTTAGTTATAATTGGCGGTATTATGGGCTACATGGGCATTGAGCTAAAAGCCGCCACATCTTTAGTATTTAGTATTGCTTTTGGCATTGCTACTGATGATACTATACACTTTATATCGCGGTTAAAAATAGAATTAGCGTATGGTAAAAGTTTAATGTATGCTTTTAAACGTACTTATTTTGAAACAGGTAAGCCAATTATTTTAACCACTTTTATTATAATGGGTGGGTTTATGAGCTTAATGATTAGTAGTTTTCAAAGCACATTTTATTTTGGATTTTTAATTTGTATCACGGTATTAATAGCCGTTTTAGCCGATATATTTTTATTACCCGTTTTATTATTTTTAATTTATAAAAACAAAAAACAAAATAACTAGTGCTTACTGCGCTTTTGATTGGAAAAACCTGGGCATGAATCGCATTTATTTTTTGGTTTAAAAATAAAGCAGCCCTCTAACGAGCCAATTACAATTACTAAAATTGCAAATAATAAAAGGTAACGTTTAAACATAAATTGTGTTACAAATATACGTTTATAATTAGTAATTTTACCAAGTAGTATGAAACCTCTTTTTCACGTTGGTAGATATTTTATGTTAATGATGAGGGTATTTGGCAAACCCCAAAAAGTTAGCGTCTATTGGCGTCAAATTATATATGAAATAAATAATATTGGCATTTCATCGTTGCCAATTGTTGCTATTATTTCAGTGTTTATGGGCGGTATTATTACCATACAAGCTGCTTTTGGTTTTAGTAGCCCATGGGTGCCCCTGTACGCTGTGGGTTTTACTACTCGCGAAAGTATTCTTTTAGAATTTAGTCCTACCATTGTGTGTTTAATTTTAGCGGGTAAAGTAGGCTCTAACATTGCTTCCGAAATTGGCGCTATGCGTATTACCGAACAAATTGATGCACTCGAAATTATGGGCGTTAACTCGGCAGGATATTTAATTTTTCCAAAAATAGCAGCCGCCGTTTTAATTTTTCCGTTTTTAATTGCATTAAGCATGTTTTTAGGTATTGCAGGTGGTTACTTTATGGGTGTGGCTGCTGGCGCTTGTACCGAGTACGAATATATTTTTGGTATTCAAGCATTTTTTAATCCTAATAAATTATATTACTCATTTACAAAAGTTATCGTATTTGCCTATATCATTACTTCTGTATCCTCTTATTTTGGTTATTATACCAGTGGTGGTGCTTTAGAAGTTGGTAAAAGTAGTACCAGTGCCGTAGTTTACAGCAGTATTTTAATTTTAATGTTTGGTTTAATTTTAACTAATATTTTCTTAAATCGTTGATTGAAATTAAAAACATAAACAAAACGTTTGGCGATAGACAGGTTGTAAAAGATGTGTCTTTTAGTTTTTTGCCGGGCATTACAAATTTAATTATTGGCGAAAGCGGTAGCGGTAAAACTACCGTTATGAAATTAATGGTGGGTTTACATAAGCCCGATAGCGGTGAAGTAATTTTTGATGGAAAAAACTTTTATGATTCTGATACCAAAGGACAACAAGAAATTCGTCAAAAAATAGGCATGCTTTTTCAAGGTGGTGCGCTGTTCGATTCACAAACTTTAGAAGAAAATGTACGCTTTCCTTTAGATATGTTTACCAACTTAACAAAAGCCGAAAAAAACGACAGAGTAAATTTTTGTTTAGAGCGTGTGCAATTAGTAGGAAGAAATAAATTATACCCTGCCGAGTTAAGCGGTGGAATGAAAAAACGAGCTGCCTTAGCCCGTGCTATTGCTAATAACCCACGGTATTTGTTTTGCGACGAGCCCAACTCGGGCCTCGACCCAAAAACAAGTATTGTAATTGACGAATTAATTAAAAGTATTACCGAAGAATTTAACATTACTACCATTATTATTACACACGATATGAACAGCGTAATTGAAATTGGCGAAAACATTATGTTTATTTATAAGGGCGAAAATGAATGGACTGGCGATAAAACAAAAATTTTAAATACCGAAAATAAAGAATTATTTGATTTTGTATTTGCAAGCGAGTTTATGAAAACTTTTTTTGCGAAGAAATAAATACGCCATACTAAGATGTCACTCTTAAGTGGAGTCGAAGGGAAGTTAAAGTATGGAACGAAGATGATACTAATTTTTGAAAATTTGTTATGCTGAGCAAAGCCGAAGCGAATATTATAAACTAAACTAAATAAAAATGACAGTAGATACTCTTTTAACCCGCGCTTTAGCCTTTGATTTTTTAAGTATTGAAGAAGGTGTTTATTTATACGAAAATGCATCTACTACTGAACTAATGTTTGTTGCGAATGAACTTAGAAAAATCCAGAAAAAAAATTCAAATAAAGTTACTTGGATAATTGATAGAAATTTAAATACCACCAATGTTTGTATAGCCAATTGTAAATTTTGCAATTTTTTTCGCATACCAGGGCATGCCGAAAGTTATATTACAGATATTGAAACCTATAAACGCAAAATTGATGAAACTATAAAATACGGAGGGGAACAATTGTTATTACAAGGCGGTCATCACCCCGATTTGGGATTAGAGTTTTATGTAAATTTATTTAAAGAATTAAAAACACTTTACCCAAACATAAAATTACACGCACTAGGGCCACCCGAAATAGCACACATAACAAAATTAGAAAAAAGTACACACACCGATGTGTTAAAAGCTTTAGTAGATGCAGGTTTAGATAGTTTACCAGGTGCAGGCGCCGAAATTTTAAATGATAGAGTGCGCCGTTTAATTAGTAAAGGCAAATGTACAGGGCGCGAGTGGTTGGAAGTAATGAAAGCTTGCCACCAACTAAATATTACAACAAGCGCCACTATGATGTTTGGACACGTAGAAACTATTTACGAACGCTTTGAACATTTAGTGTGGTTACGCGAAGTTCAGGCACAAAAACCAGCTAATTCAAAAGGATTTTTAGCTTTTATTCCTTGGCCCTTTCAAGATGATGGTACTTTATTAAATCGCCTAAAAGGAGTTTCCAATACCGTAACTAGCGATGAATACATTCGCATGATTGCATTAAGCAGAATTATGTTGCCAAACATTATAAACATACAAGCCAGTTGGTTAACGGTTGGTAAAGCCACAGCACAAATTTGTTTACATGCGGGGGCTAACGATTTTGGTAGCATTATGATTGAAGAAAATGTAGTAAGTGCAGCAGGCGCACCGCATCGTTTTACCTACAAACAAATTCAAGAATCGATAAAAGACGCTGGTTTTGAACCCCAACTTCGAAACCAACAATACGAGGAAAGAGAAATTCCCATAAATATAATTGAACAGGTTATTGAATATTAAACTATTTTTATATTATCAATATAAGCCATTCACTAAATACAGTATATAATAGTTAATACTTATAGTTGAAATAGCAAAACGTATTACTTAAAATAAATTTAATTTAAATAAATTATATATCCCATCATTTTATTAAATTTACTGCATGTATTCAATAACAGCTAATGGTGTAAACGCCTATAAAACTAACTTAAAAATTAATAATTCTTTGTTTGAAGGAACGTTGAATGATAAATTAATTTCGGGTGACTTTTTAAAAATTAACGACTATCAATTTCATATTTTATACAATAATAAATCGTATAATGTGGATGTTGTTAAATTAAACGCCGAACAGAAAACAATGACACTAAAAATAAATTCGATAAAATTTAATTTAAGCCTAAAAGATAAGTACGATGAGTTATTACATAATTTAGGTTTAGATAATTTAGCTACAAAAAAAGTTTCTGAGATTAAAGCTCCCATGCCGGGCATGGTATTAAACGTATTAGTAAAGGAGGGCGATGTTGTAAAAAAAGGCGATACCCTTATTATTTTAGAAGCTATGAAAATGGAAAATAGTTTAAAAAGTCCTACCGATGGTATTATAAAAAAAATAGCTATTATAAAAGGTGTGGCCGTTGAAAAAAATCAATTATTAATTCAATTTTAATATGAGTAACCGTCGCGATTTCTTAAAAAAAAGTAGCTTATTAGGTTTGGTAGGTTTAACCTCCAACTTAATTAGCAATAATCAGTTAAACGCTATTGAATCGCTGGGGAATCAAGCTCAAACTAATGATGCATTTACTCTTACAAAATTACCTTATTCTTATGGCGCCCTGGAGCCTTATTTTGATAAGCAAACGATGGAGATTCACTACACAAAACATCATCAGGGTTACGTAGATAAATTAAATGCTCTAAAATCTACCAACATTGATTATGCAAGTACTGATGAAATAAAATGTACACACATTGATAAATCTACGGCGGTTGCCGTACGAAATAATTTGGGAGGGCATTTTAACCATACTTTATTTTGGACATTATTAAAACCAAACCCATTAGGCATTGCTAATAAACCAATAGGCAAATTAAACAATGCTATAAACGCCAACTTTAAAACCTTTGACGAATTTAAAATTGAGTTTAGTGATAAAGCTTTAAAGTTATTTGGTAGTGGTTGGTGTTGGTTAATTGTAAACGATAAAGGCGTTTTAAAAATTGTAACCACACCTAACCAAGATAATCCTTTAATGCAATTAGGAGACGAGAGAGGTAAATTAATTTTAGGCTTAGATGTTTGGGAACATGCTTATTACCTAAAACATCAAAACAAACGTAAAGATTATATTGAGGCTTGGTGGAATATTATTAATTGGGATGGCTGTGAAGAATTATTTTCAAAATAACCTACCAGTTTTTTTGATAATAAATTATAATCTATTGGTCATATACAAATAGTATAGTAAGCTACCTTAAAAAATACTACTCATTTAATTTAAACAAAATATACTTTATATTTTCTCCTTTGCCTGTAAATAAAGTTTCGTAGTAGGTTTTAATCTCTATTAATTCATTACGCTCGGCGGGGCAATTTTTATATAAATCATTAGTATGCCAAATTAGAGGTAATTTATTTTCTTCAATTACTTGTAGCGTAAATTGATACAAACTCGTACTATCAGTTTTTAAATGCACTAGGCCATTTGGTTTTAAAAATTGTTTGTATCGATTTAAAAAAATAGGATGTGTTAAACGTTGGCGAGCACGAGTTTTTTGAGGTTGTGGGTCAGGGAAGGTAATCCAAATTTCGTCAATTTCGTTTGGGGCAAAACAATTAGTTATAAAATCTATTTTGCTTCGTAAAAAGGCAACGTTTTGCATGGCATTTGTTATAGCTTGTTTAGCGCCTGTCCAAATTCTATTCCCTTTAATATCAACACCAATATAGTTTTTTTGTGAATTTTTTTGGGCTAAGCCAATGGTGTACTCGCCTTTGCCACAGCCTAACTCTAATACAATAGGATTATTGTTGTTAAAATAATTTGTTAGCCAATTGCCTTTTTGATTAAAGCCTACACTAATATTTTGAAAATGAAATTTAAAACAGTTTTTAAATGTTTCTAATTCGGCAAATTTTTCTTGTTTACTTGGCATTTTTAAGGAGGGTATCTTTTTTTATTTTGTTTATAGAATCGGCAACAGTTACGGCTCTTTTTTGAGTTTGAAGTTCGCTTAATTGTTGTAAGGCATCATCATATACTTCTTTATAAAGCTTTGGGTACTTGGCGTAAAAAGCAAGTGTTAAATTGTATTGCGCTTTAGTAATGTTATTTTCTTTTAATGGATTAAAGGCATATACTGAATCGAATTTTGTAATATCAGCATTTTTAATATTTAAGTTGGTAGCACTTTCGGCAATTAAAAAACGGGTTAAAACTGTGGCGAATGTTTTTTTATCTAAAACAGCATTAGGCAACGTTTCTTCATTTTTATTAGTACCACAACTTGTAGCTAAAATAATAACTAAACTAAAATAAATATATTTTTTAGTTTTCAAATGTATAATCTCCATTTTTACTAACATTTACTTTTGGCAACCATTTGTGCGTTTCAAAATATAAATACCCCTCTTTTAAGGTTTCCCAAAATTTTAGTTTATCCTTGCCATAATTTTTAGATAATGCTTCCTCGTTCTCTTTGGTAAATTTGCATGGAAAAATATCAATATGAATAGTTTTTTTTCGGTTATGTGCTTCTACACCTAATATGTACACCTCTCTAATAGGCTCGTTTTGCAGGGGAATACAACCAATGGTAACACACTCGCCATGCACCATAATATCGCCACCCAATTTATAACCTGTGCCTTTTATTATATCAGCAGCATTAGGGTAATTTACTTTTAGAGATAGATTATAATTACTATTAGGGTTAAAGGCACTAATTTCATAAAACCCTTCAGGTACTTGCCCATCGCCTTCTTTACGTTTTGGTCCCAAATCGCCACTGGAGGCACAAATAGAAATTGTTTTTAGTAATTGATATTTGGTATCGGTACCGTTTTTTATCCAAATTTCAAATGCTTTTTCTTGCTTAAATACTCTAAAATATACAGAAAAATTTAAGGGGTTAATATTTTTTTTAACCATTAATGTTTTTAAATCGTTCCATTTAGTGTTGTAAGCCAGCATTACACGGGCATTTTTAATTTGTGATGTTTTAAATGTGCCAACTTGTTTAATTATAAAAGACGAAAAGTAAACGCCAATAATTATTAACAGTGTTGTTTTTAAAAAAATAATTTTCATTTAAAATTGTACTTTAATTTATGTTTAAATTTGAGTAAACTAATGTAATATGTTTTTATTTAATTTAATAAAGAATAAGTATTTTTTAACTATTTGCGGGTTAATTGTGTGGGTATTGTTTTTTGATAAAAACGATGTGTTTACGCAATTAGATTTAGTTAATAAATGCAAAAAATTAGAAAAAGAAAAAAACTATTATTTAAGCGAAATAGAAAGTAATAAATTTCAATTAAGCGAATTGCAAACGAATAAAAAAAGTTTAGAAACATTTGCTCGCGAAAAATATTTAATGAAAGCTGATAACGAAGATGTTTTTATTTTTGTTACAAAATAGTTTTTTTAAATTAAATTTTCCAACTGCTTCCTTCTTTACCATCTTTTATAGTAACGCCAGCACTGTTTAAATTGTCTCTAATTTTATCGCTAAGGCTAAAGTTTTTGTTAGTTTTAGCATCGTTTCTAATATCTAATACCAGGTGTATTACTTTATCTAGTACTACAGTAGTTTTATCGTTTTCGGTTTCAATTTTTAAGCCCATTATATCAAATACAAAATGCTGGTAAATGGTTTTTAGTAAATCTATATCAGCTTGGGTTAACTGTGTTTTTCTATCATTGGTAGAATTTATTATTTTTACTACATCAAATAATTCGGCTATTAATACCGAGGTATTAAAATCATCGTTCATAGCCGCATAGCATTTTGCCTCAATTCCTTTAACATCTTCGCTTGAAGTTGTTGATGCAGGTATTGTTTGTAGCGTTTTATAAGCTTCCATTAAACGCTCAAACCCTTTTTCGCTGGCTTGTAAGGCTTCGTTGCTAAAATCTAAAGTACTTCGGTAATGGGTTTGCATCATAAAAAAACGTACGGCCATTGGGCTAAACGCTTTTTCAAAAAGCGGATGTTTGCCGTTTAATTTTGCTTGTGAGGGTGTAGCACTCGGCGAGTCTTCTGCCAGTTTCATACCGCTAAATAATTCAGCAGGTAAAAATACATTGCCCAAACTGCGCGACATTTTTTGCCCATTAAGTGTAAGCATGTTGGTATGTACCCAATAATTTACAGGTGCAGCACCACAACAACCAATGTTTTGTGCTATTTCGTTGGTGTGATGGGTAGGTATTAAATCCATTCCGCCGCCGTGTATATCAAAGGTTTCGCCTAAATATTTTTTACTCATGGCACTACACTCAATATGCCAACCAGGAAAACCTTCGCCCCACGGCGAATTCCAACGCATAATGTGTTCGGGTTTTGCTTTTTTCCATAAGGCAAAATCTAAACGCCCCTTTTTTTCTTCTTGTCCATCTAAATCTCGGGTGTTATTTAATTGGTCTTCTAGGTTTCGTCCCGAAAGAATACCGTAATTATTTGTTTTCGAAAACTTTTCTACATCAAAATAAACGTTACCATCTTTTTCGTAGGCATAACCTTGGTCAATTATTTTTTGAGTCATTTCTATCTGCTCAATTATATGCCCCGATGCGGTTGGTTCAATACTTGGAGGTAATATATTAAATAAGCTCATTACCTCTCTAAAACCAAAAGAATAGCGTTGCACAATTTCCATTGGTTCTAATTGTTTTAAGCGCGCTTGTTTACCAATTCGGTCTTCGCCTGTTGCTGCATCTTCGTTTTCCATATGCCCAACATCGGTAATATTGCGCACGTAACGCACTTTATAGCCAATATGCAAAAGGTAACGGTACATAATATCAAACGAGGTAAATGTGCGGCAATTACCAATATGTACATCGCTGTATAAAGTTGGTCCACAAACATACAAGCCTACAAATGGCGGATTAATAGCTTTAAATTCTTCTTTTTTGCGCAAAAGAGTGTTGTATAAAAATAATGGTTGCATAAGTTGTAATACTAATTTTTGCTTAGAGTTTAAATTTACAACTTAAATTTAATTGTAAATAAGAAAAAATACGGCAAGAGAAATTATACTTTGTAAATACAAATTTAATTACTATAATATATAAAGCCCTTTATAGCTAAGCATTAGGTGACGCAACATTTAAATTAGATGTAGGGATACGGAGGCGGGAGGTTAGATAAACTATTTAATGGGAAATTAATTATACTCTCACTCCAATTACAGTAACATCATCCACTTGTTCTAAATCACCAACCCAATTTTTAAATGTACTTTCTAATAGTTGTTTTTGTTGAGGCATTGGTAAATGAGCGTTATTTATGAGTAAAGTTTTTAAATTTTTACTCATAAATTTTTTACCTTTTTCTCCTCCAAATTGGTCGGGGTAGCCATCGGAAAACAAGTATAATAAACTGTTTTTTTGCATTTGAAAAGTCTTTGTTGTAAAGCTTTGCACCTGCTCTTCAATAAAAGCACCAACCGGAAATTTATCAGCATTTAATTGCTTTAATTCATGTTGTTGGATAATGTAAATAGGGTTATTAGCTCCAGCAAATTGAAGTTCAAAAGTTTTAGTATTTAATATACATAATGAAATATCCATTCCATCCTTAACCGACGATTCTTGAAAGGTTTGATGCAATGCCAATGTTAATTGATGATTGACATAATTTAAAATATCTGCTGGATCATTTAAATCTTTTTCAAGAACAGCTTTGTTTAATAAATTATAATTAACAATAGAAATTAACGCTCCGGGTACACCATGCCCAGTGCAATCAGCGGCTGCCACAAATATAAAATCACCTTTTTGTTCTATCCAGTAAAAATCACCACTTAAAACATCCTTAGGTTTATAAAACACAAATGATTGAGGTAACAAGCTATACCATTGCTTTTCGGGTGGTAAAATAGCGGTTTGTATTCGTTCAGCGTAGCGTATACTATCCATTATATCTTTATTTTGTTCTTCAACAACATGTTTTTGATGTTCTACAGTTTGTTTTTGTTCTTCAATTATTTTATTTTTTTCTTCAAGGGCAGTGTTAGCTTTTTGTTTTTGTTGTAAACCCCTAAAAATAAAAAAAGCGAGGGCTAACAATAACGAAGCGGCGATAATAAAAATGGTTTTTATAAACGACTCGCTCTTTACTTTTAAATTTAATATTTCGTTTTCTTGTTGCTTTTTTTCGGTTGAAAAACGCGTTTGCATTTCGGTAGTATTTTCGGCTTGGTCTTTATTATAGAGCGTATCTTTTAAGCTTAAGCATTCAATACTAAAATCGGTAGCCTGTTTATAATTACCCACATCTCGGTTAAGCAGAGTTAGACTTTCTAAACACAGTATTTTTTTTGAAATAGAACCAAGTTTTAAGGAAATATTATACGATTTTAAATAATACTCCATGGCCTTATCGTACTGTTTTTTTTCGTGATAAATGGAACCAATATTATTACATGATGGAAAACTACTTTTATAGTCGTTTAAATTTATATAAATTTTGTACGCCTCTAAAAAATAGTATAAGGCCTTATCTTCTTGATGCATGGCATAATAGGTAGCGCCTAAATTATTTAAAGATGAACCCTCGCCTTTTTTGTTGCCAATGGAACGCTTGAGTTTTAAGGATAATTGAAGAGCTTCAATGGCTTTTTCATATTTTTTTTGATCGCAATAAATATTTCCTAAATTAGTATAACAAGACGCTTCCGCTACGATATCATTATTATCAATAGAAATGGTTAACGCTTTATTATAATATTCAATCGCTTGCTCTTGATTTAGCATATCTTCATAAAGCAATCCTAAATTTATATATACACCCGCAAGTCCATCTTTATAATTATGTTTTTCAAAAATAGAAAGTGCTTCGCTATAGTGTGTCAAGGCCGCATCAAACTCATCCAGCTTATACGCATTTTTACCAAGTCCCGAATACACATCGCCCATACTGAGTGGTTGGGTTGCTTTATTAATATGGGATAAAGCTTCGGTATAATTACTTTTAGATAAAGCATAATTACCCAATAGGTAGTTAATTTCACCTTCTACACAAAAAGCATCTGCCAAGCCCTCGTTACTACTGCTACTTTGCGATAATGATTTGGCAGCGTTTACAAAGTTTTGAGCTTGCGATAAGTTACGCGCTAAAAAGAATTTAGCTAAGGCGATGTTTGCTTGTGCTTTTAATGGGTTAGAAGAGGCTTGCCTTAAGTTTTTATAAAGCACCAATGAATCTTGTTCCACCGAACAATACGTAGAAACATTAAATAGCATACCCACTAAAAAAAGTACAAATCTAAATAGCTTCATAATTTAGAGACAAGATATATAAAAAACGCGAAACTAAAAAGTTCATAAACTAGCGGATGATTGAGTTAATACCTTTGAAAAATTTACACGAATTTGAAGGGAGTATTTTAAATGCGCTAATTTAGATAAAAAGTGGGATTAGAATTACTGCACATAAATTTATTATAAGTACTAAAGCAGATAAATTATTTTAATAAATCTTTGCTATAAACCTGAAAGAAGCCTGTAATTATTGATATTAGTTTTAGGAAATTAAACCTTAAACATATTTGCTACCAAGCCAGGTACAATACCAATTACAAGGGTTACTAGGGTAGTTAATACAATAACTAAAGTTTGTGATTTTTCTACTTGTATGGTTTCGGTTTCTGCTACTTGTGTTTTAAAATACATGGCAATAATTACTTTTAAATAATAATACGCACCAACGGCTGAAGTAATAACTGCTAATATTAATAACCATTTATAAGGCGTGGTAATCATTGCTGTAAATACAAAGTATTTAGCAAAAAAGCCTGAAGTAATTGGAATACCTGCTAAGGACAACATGGCCACTGCCATACAAAATGCCATTGTTGGATTACGTTTTGCTAATCCGTTAAAAGCATCTGTGTTTTGATTGCCATTGCGCGTAACATTATAAACAATGCCAAAGGCAGCTATACTTCCAAAACTGTAAGCTAGTGAATAATAAATTAATGCATTTACAGATAGGTTACTTCTTACATTGGCTAAAATAATCATTAACATAAATGCAGCGTGACTAATACTTGAAAACGCCAACATACGCTTAACACTGTTTTGCATAGCCGCAGAAAAGTTAGCTATTACCAACGATAATGCAACTACTACCGCAAGTACGCCTGTCCACATTTCGCTTACCCCTGCAAAGCCTACCATAAATAAGCGTAAAAACGCAGCAAAGGCAGCAGTTTTAACTACAGTACTCATTAATGCAGTAATTAAAGTTGGCGAGCCCTCATATACATCAGGCGCCCAAAAATGAAAGGGCGCAGCGCTTACTTTAAAACACATAGCCACTAAAAGCATTACAATACCTACATTAAAAAATAATGGAAGAGATTGTGAGTTGGCACTAACGTAGGTTCTAATTTGCATAATGTCAAAACTACCCGTAGCACCATATACTAAAGCAATACCAAATAATAAAAATGCACTTGCAAACGAGCCCATAATTAAATATTTAAAACCGGCTTCGTTACTTTTTAGATCTTTCTTTTTACTGGCGGCCAATACGTAAAGTGGAATACTCATTATCTCTATTCCTAAAAACAAAGTGGTCATGTTTTTAAAGGATGTTAGCATTAAAGCACCAACCAAGGCAAATAATACTAATGCAAAATGGTCAACCGTGTTGCTGTCTTCCTCAAAATAATCGTTTGCTAAAATAAACCAAAAAAAAGCGGTAGCTAAAATAATTCCTGAAAATGCAATTCCCATTTTATCAAACGCAATCATGTTATCAAAGTACGAAATACTCATACTTGTATTCCACTCCATAAAATTAAAAGCGTAAGCTGCTACAATTCCCAACAATACAATTGGAAGTAATAATTTTTTAAATTTAAAAATTTCGGCTAACATGGCGATGATGCCCAGTGCGCTTATTATTAAAAGACCTTTCATATTATTTGATTAAAGATTAAAGATTAGAAATTAAAGATTTTTTGTAAATCATTATCCTACTCAGTAATTAATTATATTATTTTAAATTTAGCATTAACTGTTTTACGCTTTCTTCTGCAATATCGTTTAATGGTTTTGGGTACACGCCAAATGCAATAATTACAATTACTACAATATACAACACCCACTTATCGCTTGAGGCTAATGAGCCAAACGCAATATGAGAATCTTTGCGTTCGCCTAGCATAATATTTTGATAGCTACGCAGCATATACACTGCCCCTAATATCACCGTTAAGCCCGCAAATGCCGCCGCCCAGGCATTAAACTGATAGATGCCATTTATTAATAAAAACTCGCCAATAAAACCATTTGTTAAGGGTAATGCCACCGCGCCTAAAATAATAATTAAAAATAGCAAGGCAAAGTTGCCATTCATACTTCTGATACCACCTAATTTATCTACATCGCGAGTGCCTGTGTGTCGCAATAAAATATCAGCAATTAAAAACAAACCAATTACACTTACGCCGTGCGCTAGCATTTGCATTAATGCCCCTTGTATGCCTTGTTGGTTAGCAGATAAAATTCCGGCAGAAATTAAACCAACGTGAGCGATAGATGAATAAGCAATTAGACGTTTATAATCTTTTTGTACAATTGCAATACACGATGCGTAAACAATACCTACAACTGATAAACCAATGGCGGTTGCGCCCCATTTTTCTAGGCCTAATGGCACCATTGGCAATAACCATTTGATTACACCAAAGGTTCCCATTTTTAACATAATACCCGAAAGCAGCATAGTACCTTGTGTTGGGGCATTTACGTATGTGTTAGGCTGCCAAGTGTGTAACGGAAAAATTGGCATTTTAATTGCAAAGGCAATAAAGATTAACCAAAATACTGCGCTTTGTTGTGTTTCAGTAAGACTTCTACCAGCGGTATATAAATCGTTTATTGCCCACGATTTTAAGCCCTCAACATTGGTATGATTATATAAATAAATTAAGCCCACCAACATAAACAACGATCCAAATAAGGTGTACACAAAAAACTTAAATGTAATAGCACCCCTGTTTTCTCCACCCCACACTAAACAAATAAAGTAAATTGGAATTAATGCCAACTCCCAAAACACATAAAATAAAAAACCGTCGTTAGCTGTAAATACGCCTATTAAGGCCATTTGCATTACAAAGATTAATCCGTAAAAATTATACTCTTTTGCATACTCGTTTTTAAAAGAAGATAAAATAATTAATGGTACTAAAAACGTGGTTAATAAAATCATTAATAAACTCATGCCATTAATAGCAACATTAAAATGTATGCCTAATGATTGCACCCAGGCTACATTAAACCATAGTTGGCACGCGTCGGGGTTGTGTTTGTATAAACCAAATGCTGCCAATGCAATTATAAACTCAACCACGGATAGGGCTAAAGCTATAGTTTTTGAAGTTTTGCTTTTTGCTAAAAACAATATTAGTGCTGCAAGTAGCGGAAACGTTATTAATAAAAGTGTTAACATATATTTTTATTTAAATCCTATTTTTTTACTTTAATGCAGTTACAATTTGTTACCACATACTTTATTTACTTTACTAAAAACGTTAATAATACAATAAATACAATACCCATTACCATACTAATAATATAAAAACCAATATTACCTTGTTGTGCCAAACGTACGATTGAGCCTATTGATTTTACAGCCGTTCCAACTCCATTTACTATCCCATCAATTATCTGCAAATCTAAAAATTTATAAAATACAGTTGAAATAGCATCTAAAGGTTTACGAATTATTATATCAAAAAACTCATCCACATAATATTTATTATAAATAACTTTTTGCCAAGGCTTTAATTGACTTTCTTTTTCAGCAGGCAATACTTTATGTTTCATAAATAAAGTATAGGCAAAATAAATTACTGAAGCAGCAGATGCAACGGCTAAGCCCATTAGCTTCCATTCTGTTTCGTGGCTTAAAATACTAGGGTTTTTAATTTTAATAACTTCATCTAAATTGTGGTGCATCCAGTTTGGTAAACCCCAAAACTGTGGCAAGCCCAATACACCGCCAATTACAGAAAGGGTTGCTAATACAATTAACGGAAACGTCATGCTTGTTGGCGATTCGTGTAGGTGATGTTCTTGTGCGTGCGTACCTCTAAATTTCCCAAAAAATACAATAAATAGCATACGAAACATATAAAAGGCTGTTAGCATAGATGTTATCATTCCTAATAACCACAATATCTTACTGTGTTCGTAAGTGTGCGCTAAAATTTCGTCTTTTGAAAAGAAACCTGAGAATGGCGGAATACCACTAATAGCAATAGTTCCTAATAGCATTGTAATAAATGTAATTTTTATTTTACCACTTAATCCACCCATTTTACGAATATCCTGCTCGCCGCCCATTGCATGAATAACAGAACCTGCTCCTAAAAACAATAATGCTTTAAAAAATGCGTGTGTTGTTACATGAAAAACAGCACTACTATAAGCGCCAACTCCTAAACCTAAAAACATTAAACCTAATTGCGAAACGGTTGAGTAAGCCAAAATCTTTTTAATATCGTTTTGTAATAAACCAATTGTGGCTGCAAACAAGGCTGTTAATACACCCACTACGGCCACAGTATGGCTTGCTACTTCGCTTAATGAATAGAATACATTTGATCGCACTACAATAAACACACCCGCTGTAACCATTGTAGCCGCATGTATTAATGCCGAAACTGGTGTTGGGCCAGCCATAGCGTCAGGCAACCACGTATATAAAGGTAATTGTGCTGATTTACCCATAGCGCCAACAAAAAGCAATAAAGCAATTGCTGTAATAGTGGCAGGGCTAACAGAACCCGCCTTGTCAAAAATTTCGGTATACGAAATACTGCCAAAGGTTATGTAAATTAAAATAATGCCTAATAAAAAACCTAAATCGCCAATACGGTTCATAATAAAGGCTTTTTTAGCGGCATTATTATAGGCCGTATTTTTAAACCAAAACCCAATTAATAAATACGAGCATAAACCTACGCCTTCCCAACCTACAAACGTTATTAAATAATTATTGCCTAAAACTAACAACAACATAAAAAATACAAATAAATTTAGGTAGGTAAAAAAGCGAGAGAAGCCTTCATCATCGTGCATATAACCTGTAGAGTACACATGAATTAAAAAACCAATACCTGTAATAATTAATAAAAATAAGGATGATAATGGATCGTATAAAAACTCAAATGGAATTTGCAAAGTACCTGAATTTATCCACGAAAAAATATTAATTATATTTTCTTTTTGTGTACTGCCTTGCAACTCAATAAATGCTAATACAGAAACAATAAATGAAGCTAAAATTGCCAATGAGGCAATGCTACCGCTTAAACCTTTACTAATTTTTTTGCCAAAAAAGCCATTCATTAAAAAACCTAATAATGGAAAGAGTGGGACTAATGCTATTAATTTTATCATAAAATAATTTTATTCGAACGCTATTTTTTTTATTTTTTTAAATTACTTAATAAATCTGTATCAATACTTTTTACGTTACGGTAAATCATACTTAAAATGGCGAGCCCAACGGCTACTTCAGCAGCAGCTACAGCCATAATAAAAAATACAAATACCTGTCCAGAAGCATCGTTATGCAAGGTACTAAAGGAAACTAATAATAAATTTACGGCATTAAGCATTAGCTCAATACACATAAAAATAATAATGGAGTTACGGCGTGCCATAACACCTACCGCACCTATTATAAATAATACTGTGCTTAACAGTAAATAGTAGTTTATTGAAATTCCGTTTATCATAATTTTATTTAATATCTTTTTTACCAATCATAATTGAGCCCACCAATGCTGCCAACAATAAAATACTGGCAATTTCGAATGGAAACAAAAATTCGCTAAATAATACTTTTCCTAAATTTTTTACTAAGCCAATTTGGCTGGCACCGTAACTTTGTAATTGTAATTGCTCTGTGCCTTTTAACGATCCTACTAATACAAATAATAATAAACCTCCGGCAACACCGGCAATTATTTTAGTTATTTGGGTACGTTGCGGTTCGGTATCTTCGTTTAAATTCATTAACATAATCACAAATAAAAACAATACCATAATTGCGCCAGCATACACTACAATATGAACGATTGCTAAAAATTGTGCATTCATTAATAAGTAATGCCCTGCTATGCAAAAAAACGTCATTACTAAATATAGTACGCTATTAACAGGGTTGCGACTAAACACTACCATTAATGCAAACATAATTGCAAGGAATGATAATACTCCAAAAAGCCATTG
Organism: Bacteroidota bacterium; assembly: GCA_025363015.1. GTDB lineage: Bacteria > Bacteroidota > Bacteroidia > B-17B0 > Aurantibacillaceae > Aurantibacillus. The sequence continues at coordinate 3,636 of JANYEQ010000124.1, read as the reverse complement.
TGTAATTGTGTATCCTAACATATTTTCAATTTATGATTTTAAAGATTTACAATCTACGATTGAGCATTCGTCAATTGTAGATCGTAAATCGTAATTTATTTAGTGTTTTTCTTTATTAATTTGTTTTCCACTCCAAACTTCGTTGTGCTTTAAGCCTGGTAATTTTTTAAATTCTGCTACTTCTTTTGTTTGACGTTTACTAACATCAATACGCTTGTTAATTTTTTCAACTAATTTATCTTTTCCATAAATAAAATCTTCACGCTCATATTCTACATCTACAATCCTGTCGGTTAAAAAAATCGCTTCTTTAGGGCAGGCTTCTTCGCACAAACCACAAAAAATACAACGCAACATATTTATTTCGTAAGTGCTTGCATATTTTTCTTCACGGTATAATCCTTCTTCACCTTTTTTACGTTCAGCACTTTCCATTGTTATTGCTTCGGCTGGGCACGATACGGCACATAAACCACAGGCGGTGCAGCGCTCTGCGCCATTTTCGTCTAACTTTAAAACGTGTTGCCCACGATAAACGGAAGCAATAGGACGCAATTCATCTGGGTATTTTACGGTAGCCTTGCGTTTAAATAAGTGGCTTCCTGTAATTATCATGCCTTTTAATATACCTGGCAGGTACATTTTTTCGGTAGTGCTTTGCACTTTATTAGATACTACTTTGCTTCTGTTAGTTAATTGCATTTTAATTAGTTTTAATTAATGAAACAATAGCAAGAACCAAAAGAAAACATATCTCTGCTCCGTGTGCTAATCCAATTATTATTTCAAATCCTTTTTTAACCATTTTTTATAAATGAATATTTCCTCTTAAAAATTCTACTCCTACTGTAATTGCTAAATTTAATAACGATAATGGTAATAATATTTTCCAACCTAAATTCATTAATTGGTCGTAACGAAAGCGTGGCAAGGTCCAACGAATCCACATAAATACTGAAATAAATATAACAATTTTTGTAAAGAATGCACCAAAACCAATAATAGCAATCCATTTAGAGCCATCGTGTAAACCTAAGGCATCGTACAATTCGTGCGACCACGGAAAATTATAACCGCCAAAATAAAAAGCACTCATTACGGCTGACGAAATGAACATATTTATGTATTCAGCAAATAAAAACAACCCTAATTTCATAGAAGAATATTCGGTATGGTAACCACCCACAAGTTCAGCTTCACATTCTGGTAAATCAAAAGGAGCGCGATTAGTTTCGGCCAAAGCACACACAAAAAATATAATAAAACCTAAAGGTTGCCAAACAATATTTGCAAAGCCTGCATCTTGTTGTTCTACAATTTCGCGTAAACTTAAAGTACCGCCCGCTGTAATAATTAAAGCAATAACACTTATGCCCATTGCAATTTCATAACTAATCATTTGGCTTGAGGCACGAATGGCGCCTAATAAAGCGTATTTATTATTGGATGCCCAACCACCAATCATAATGCCATATACACCAATAGAAACAACGCCAAACAAATAAAGTACACCAATATTAATATCGGTAATTTGCATGCTGTAAACTTTACCTGCGATGGATACATCTTTACACCAAGGTATAACTGCACTTGTCATCACCGCTGTAATCATAAAAATACAGGGCCCTAGTATAAATAAAATACGGTTACTTACGTTTGGAATAATTTCTTCTTTAAAAAACATTTTACCACCATCGGCTAATGGTTGTAATAAGCCTTTAGGCCCGGCTCTATCGGGGCCAACCCTATCTTGCAATAATGCCGAAAATTTACGTTCCCAAAGGGTAGCGTACGCAGCTACACCTAACGAAAGAGCGAAAACCACTACGCAAACAATTAATTTATATATTACAAAAGTTATCATATGTTATATTTTTCTTTCCTTACATTTCAACTTCGCTCAGTGTAACGCTTATTTGTTATTTTGAACGTAGTCGAAAGATATTTCAACGTTTTTAGTTTTAAGGTTTTTTATCAATGGGAATAAATCCTAATGCTTTTTGCTGTTTTAATACTTTTAATTTTAATTCGTTTAAATGGTTGTAATGGTTTTGCGATATTACAGAATTTCTTTGAATTTGCGAAGGACCTTCAATTACCCAGTCGCTAGTTTTTTTATGATCGTAACGACAACTGTTACAAATAAATTCTTCTACTTCGTCCCATTGGTCTTTACGAGCCGTAACACGCACCACCTCTTCGCCTTTTAGCCACACCCGCGTTTTGCCGCTACATTTAGTGCAATTACGGTGCGCATCAACAGGTTTTGTAAACCAAACACGTTGTTTAAAACGAAAAGTTTTATCGGTTAATGCACCCACAGGGCATACATCAATTACGTTTCCGCTAAAGTCGTTATCAATTACATTTTCAATATAAGTACTAATTTCAGCAGCATCGCCACGATGCATAACGCCATGCACACGGCCATCGGTAATTTGTTCGGCAGTTTTAACACAACGGTAGCAAAGTATGCAACGCGTCATGTGTAATTTAATTTTATCGCCAATGTCAATTACTTCGTATTCGCGGCGTTTAAATTCGTAACGGGTTTTTGCCGAGCCATTTTCGTATCCTAAATCTTGTAATTTACATTCGCCAGCTTGGTCGCACACAGGGCAATCCAAAGGGTGATTCATTAATAAAAATTCTACCACTCCCTTTCGAGCCTCTACAATTTCAGGGCTGGTGTAGTTTTGTACCACCATACCATCCATTACCTCTGTACGGCAACTTGCCACAGGCTTGGGCATTGGGTTAGGGTTGGCAGTGCTACCTTGTGTAACCTTAACAATACAAGTACGGCAATAGCCACCACTTGTTTTTAGTTTAGTGTAATAGCACATGGCAGGGGGTGCTACCTCTGGTCCAATTAAGCGTGCTGCCTGCAAAATGGTGGTGCCTTTTGGCACATCAATTTCTATTCCGTCTATTGTTACTTTCATTATAATTAAATTAATTACAAAATTCTTTAATCCATTTTTCTGCTTGTATGCTAGCTAGTTCCTTTTTTGCTTTATCCCAAACAACACAAGCACTGTCTTTTTTATCAAGTTTAATATAGGATGTTCCTAAATTAGTTGCTAAATCTACATTAAAATTATTTGCATTATAAGCCTTTAAGAAATGTTCTTTCGCTTTTGCAAAATCCTTTTCTTCAAAAAATTTATTTGCTTTCTCGTAATTATCTAAATACGTTCCCCTACTATTTCTAGCTTTATTGTCAATAGATTCTTTAACACGAAACCCAATGGGTAAATTAAAATAACATAGAATTTTCTTTCCGTTCATTCTTGCTGGTGTCCAGTTTGGCATTGTTTTTAATAACCTTAAAGCCTCCTGATCTAATAAAGCATTTCCTGAAGATTTTTCAATGCTGAAATTCATGAGTTTGCCAGTTGTATCCACCACAAATTTAGTTTGTACTTTCACACTAACATCTCCTTCAGGCGCACCTGAAGGATATTTTAAATTCGTATGTATGAACTTAACCATTTCTTGGATACCTCCCGGAAATTCCGACTGTTGCTCAACAGTCATATAAGACCCTTGAGAAAAAGATCTAAAATAAAAAAGCGCAATAAATATTTGAATCGCTATTTTCAACTATGCTACTACTTTATTTAATCGGTTATA
>JANYEQ010000122.1 GCA_025363015.1 Bacteroidota bacterium | reverse complement strand
ACGACGAACAACCCCTACTTTATTTACTTCAATTTTATCAATAAACGGCGATGCAATAGGAAAAATACGCTCTACACCTACTCCATTACTAATTTTACGAACTGTAAACGATGCTGTTGCTACTTCGTTTTTACGTTGTATTACAACACCATTAAATTGCTGAATACGTTCTTTATCGCCCTCTTTAATTTTGTAAGATACTGTAATTGTATCACCAGCTTTAAACGATGGGTGTTTAATTTCTGTTGCTAATTGTTTTTTAACGTAATCTAATAATAAACTCATTTTTATTTTTTTTAAATTTATGTTTTGGCATACTTTACTTTGTGTAAACAGCGGCTAATAAACGGATGTCAAATATACTATTTTTTAAATAATCTAACAAAAAAAATTATATAATTTTTTTAAAGGCGTTTAATTAAATAAGCTATTTACAAATTCGGTAGGGTTAAATACTTGTAGGTCGGTCATTTTTTCGCCTACACCAATGTATTTTACAGGTATTTTAAATTCATCGCTAATGCCAATTACAACGCCACCTTTAGCCGTGCCGTCTAATTTTGTAACGGCAAGGGCAGTAACATCGGTAGCGGCTGTAAATTGATTACACTGTTCAATCGCATTTTGACCTGTGCTTCCATCTAATACCAGCAGTACCTCGTGCGGAGCATCAGGTAGTACTTTTTTCATTACGTTTTTAATTTTAGTTAATTCGTTCATTAAATTAACTTTATTGTGTAAGCGACCGGCTGTATCAATAATTACTACATCAGCATCTTTGGCTTTGGCACTACTTAGGGTATCAAAAGCAACGCTGGCAGGGTCGGCACCCATACCTTGGCTTACAATTTCTACGCCTACGCGTTGGCTCCAAATAATTAATTGATCTACGGCAGCGGCTCTAAAGGTATCGGCAGCACCTAAAATTACAGTTTTACCAGCTTGTTTGTATTGGTATGCAATTTTACCAATAGAAGTTGTTTTACCCACGCCATTAACGCCAACAACCATAATTACATAAGGCTTTTGCGCCAAGGGTTCGGTAAAATGTGTAAGCTTATTGATGTTATTATTTTGAGCTAAAAGCTGTATAATTTCGTCTTTTAAAACGGCGTTTAATTGGTTAGACGACACATATTTATCACGTTTTACACGTTCTTCAATACGTTTAATTATTTTTACGGTGGTACTTACGCCTACATCACCAGTAATTAAAATTTCTTCTAAATTATCTAAAACATCTGCATCCACAGTACTTTTTCCGGCTATGGCTTTGGTTATTTTACCAAAAAAACTTTCTTTTGTTTTTTGCAAACCTTGGTCAAGGCTTTCTTTGTTTTCTTTGGTAAATAATTTAGAAAAAAAACTCATTATAGTTAGTGTTTGGTTTTTAATTATTAGTTTTTAAATAAAAAATCTTAAGTCTTTTAAAATTAGATTTTTTAAGGCAGGACAATTTGCTTGTAGCTAACTGATACTGACGGTGAGAAAGCTTTATTCGCAGTATACAAAAGTAAACAAGATGTTTAAAATTGCCGTTCAACTACAAAAAAGCAATTTTTTAAAGACTTCCCTAAAACAAAAAAATTCTTTCCTGCTTAAGAAAAGAATCTTTTTTATTTTTTAATAGTTATTAATTATTTATTTTTTAAAAAATCGGCAACGTGGTCGTTGTGAACGATTTCTTCTTTAAAATTATATGCACCTGTTTTAGGTGATTTTACCATTTTAATAACTTTTGTAAAGCTATTTCCTTTACCAGTTTTTAATGTTGCTACTACTTTCTTTGCCATTTTATATTATTTTAATTAGTTGTTTGATTGATTTAAAAAACCTTTTTCAAAAAACATGTATGTTATTTAATTTCTTTATGAACGGTCATTTTCTTTAAAACCGAATTGTATTTTTTTAATTCAATACGCTCTGTTGTATTTTTTTTGTTTTTAGTAGTAATGTAGCGCGAAGTGCCTGGTTTGCCACTTTCTTTATGTTCAGTACATTCTAAAATTACCTGTATTCTATTACCTTTTTTTGCCATGACTTTATTTTATGAAAATTATGCTGCTAAAATACCGTTGGCTTTAGCTGCCTTTAAACAGGCAAAAATGCCTAATTTGTTAATGTTTTTAATTGCCGATGTTGATACACGTAATGTTACCCATTCGTTTGTTTCAGGAACAAAAAAACGTTTGCGTTTTAAGTTTACTTTAAACTGACGACGAGTTTTACTATTAGAGAAAGAAACCTTGTTTCCTCCCATTGCTTTTTTTCCTGTTAATTGACAAATACGTGACATAATATATCTTTTTTCTTAAATTATTTCCCCTTAAAAAGGGACGCAAATATACTATAACATATTTAAACCACCAAATAATGTTTAATTTATTTTTTCCTCCACGTAATTTAAATCTTTATTAAAGGTTTCTTCTAACTTATACCAAGCCCAAAAACCCAATGCAAACACTATTAAACCCACCATTATGGCCGAGTAAATGTTGCCAATACTGTTGTAACTTGCAAAAAACTGAAAAAGTGTGGTTATTAAAATAGTGCCTCCTCGTACAAAATTAGGTACGGTGGTAGTAACGGTTGCCCTTAAATTAGTACCAAACAATTCGCTTGCGGTACTTATAAATACTGCCCAGTAGCCCGTTGCAAAGCCAATAAGTATAATTACCGTGTAAAATACTACTTCAGAATTTTTAGCAATTGTAAAATAACTTATGGTAAACATTACGGTTAATACTAAAAACAACAACAAACTTTTTTTACGGCTTTGCCATTTTTGGCTTAATAAACCACTCACTACATCACCAATGGTAATACCAACGTAAGCCAGGGTTAAAGCTAAACGAGCATTTTTGGGTGGATTTTGCATACCCAAACTTTTCATAATTTCGGGGCAAAAAGTTATTAAAATGCCCATTACAAACCATACAGGCAGCGCCACTAAAATAATAGTAATAAATTTAGTAAAACGCTGTTTACTTTTAAATAACGATAAAAAATTACCTTTTTCAACGGCGCTTTCTTTTACTTGTTTAAACATACCGCTTTCTAAAATACCAATGCGCATAAGCAATAATAATAAACCCATTACCCCACCAATAATGTAGGATATACGCCAATTACCAACAGCAATACCCACCGTGCCTGCCACTACCGCGCCAAACAACCCTACCGAAGCTACAATGGTGGCGCCATAGCCTCGTTTTTCTTTACTCATACTTTCACTTACAAGGGTAATGCCAGCGCCTAATTCGCCTGCCAAGCCAAAGCCTGATATAAAACGCATCAGCGCATAAGTGGTTGTATCATGTACAAAAGCATTGGCAATATTGGCAACCGAATATAAAAAAATAGAGCCAAAAAGTACCGATAATCTCCCTTTTTTATCGCCCAAAATACCCCAAAAAATACCTCCTAAAAGCATGCCAAACATTTGCCAATTTAACAAAGCAATGCCTATTGTTTTTACAAGTTTACCGCGTTCAACTTCATCGGTAATGGTGGGGGTTAAAATTTCGGTAAGGCTACTCACCCGCTCCATACCAAATAGTACAAGGTCATAAATATCTACAAAGTAGCCTAATGCCGCTACAATTATTATTTTATTTAAAGCACTTTTATGTATTAAATTAGTCATACTTTGTAAACGTGTAAAAAACTAATGTTTTATAACTTTAACTTTATTAAAAACAAACAGCGCCATTACCGAAAATACTATTGATAAATAACCTAAAATGGGGTAATTATGTAAGGTTTTATCTTCGGTTTGTACCATAATTAAACCACTCACTAACGAGGTTATGGCAATTGCAAGCTGTTGCATAGATGAATTTAAAATTAAAAATGCTCCTCTAATACTAGGTTCGGCGGTAGATGTGGTGTGCGCCATAGATAATACCATGCGCGACCCACTAAACACAAAAAACATAGCAGTAAAACAAAATAATACCAACTTGCTATTGGTTTGTAAATTAGGTATACCTATTAAGGGTATTACAGCTAATATGGATAAAACTACCAATACCTTAAAACGTCCAACCCGATCGCTTAACTTACCAATTAATGGCGATGCAATAGCCGTTAATATGCCCCCCACAATATACACAAAAGGCACGGTGGTGGCATAATCAAACTTTAGGTTATAGGTAAAATAATCGGTTAAAAATGGAATGATGAAAAAGTGTGATGGCATTATTAAAGCCGTTAAAAGAAGGGCCATTCGCCTGTTTTTATCACTTAACACACTCTTTAATACGCCTGCAAATGTTTGTGATTTATACGTAGCCAAATGCCCTGTAAACGATGGCACTACAAATAAAGTGCCAAAAAACACCAACACACATAAGCAACCTAAAACCAAAAAAGGTGTGTACCAACTATAATGTGCTGCTAAAAACAAACCTCCGGGCACACCCAAAACACTGGCTAAGGCAAAACCCATCATTAATATACCCATGGCCTGCCCTCTATTTTTTGCAGGCACCGCATCACCTACTATTGATTGTATAATAGAGCCCGAAACCCCACCAAACAAACCCGTAACAAACCTTGCAATTACTAACATGGCATAGCTGGTAGCCAAGCCGCAACAAAATGTACCTATTGTAAAGCCTGCATAAATAAATACCAATACCTTTTTTCTATCGTATTTATCAACCTTATTTACACAAATTAGCGACGATAAAAACGCACCAAAACCATAGGCAAATACTGCAAAACCAAATTGTTTAGGGCTAATATTCCACAATTCGGTAAGTTTAGGCTTAAGCGGCATAAGTATCATAAAATCTACAATACCCGTAAACTGTACAAATGCTAAAATAAGTAAGAGGGTAATATCAGAACGCTTCATGTTTTTGGTTTAAAAAAAGGTAAAGTTATTTTTAATTTTATAAATAAACGTTAATTATTTTTTGTTATTACTAAATTAATTTTTAGTTTTACTTAAATCAATTAAACACAAAAAATTATGTTCGATTTAAAAGTAGCACTAACAAACATTGCCGAGCGTTGGAAGTATAAGTTAGACGAAACAAGCCCTGGCGTGTATAAATTAGATGTATCTATAAAACAAAAAGACGATACCTGGCGTTACCAAAACGTTTGGGTATGGGAAATTAAAGGCCGTCATTTTGGTAAAGATGTAGTGTATATGAATAGCCGTTGTGGCGAGTATAACCCCAACCTTAACCATTACAAAATGTTAAAAGAAGGCGGTTATGGTACCTTTGCCCAAGTAACCATTACTACCGATAAGCGCCCCGATGGTAGCCCTTGCGAAACCGTTATTGTACAAGCAGTACAACCTATTGAACTAACCAGCGAAGCCATTTTAAACGAAGTTATTTACGATGTGGCCTTTAATGCCGATATTATTGAAGCAACCTATTTTGGTGGCGATAAACATTAATTTTACACTCAAATATATAGCCTTAAAAAAGTCCTAAACATTAATTGTTTAGGGCTTTTGGGTTTAAAATAAATGGTTTATATTTGTCTAAAATTAAAAATAAATTAAATATTTGTAAACATTTACAAATATTTAGTTGCGCTTAGCCACTAGTTA
>JANYEQ010000060.1 GCA_025363015.1 Bacteroidota bacterium | reverse complement strand
TTTAAATAAACCGCTGGTATTTGAGCCTGCGAAATAAGTATTTAAATTATTTGGGTCGTAAGCTACAGTTTTAATAATCCCTAGATTATTTCTTGTTGATGTCGTAGGTCCATCAGATGTCCATAGACCCAAGCCATTTGTACATCTTGGTGCTAAGTTAGTAAGAACTGAAGCTATTGCTCTAGCCCCATTTATATCCCCACCTTTTCGAGAATTAGGAAACCCATTTCTATTTTGGAAATAATATTCCCATCTACTGTAAAACTCATGTAACTCGTCATCCTCTTCAACTGCTGTGACATCAGTTAAACTTCTAAAATATTCATTTGCATACTTTTGTATGGTTTCAAATGGCTCAGTTGGATTAACCATTTGACTCTGAATGTAGTTTCTTTTTTCTTGGCTACTTTGAGCATTGAAGTCTCTCATTATAAAGAAAAACAGGATACTAATTAAAACGTTCCTGTACGTTGTAATATTAAAATTTAATTTTTTCATAGTTTTTGTATTTATATGTTATTTATTCAAATCTATTAACTAAATTTAACTATCCAAATAATATTTGGTTGTAGATAACAACTATTTGTTGTTTTTTTAAACCTTAACAATTTAGTTAAATATAAAGTAAAGAATTTAATAATTTTTTAATATTTAAAGTATAAACTTAACTTATGAAAATTGGACATAAAATAGAAAAATTAAGGCGATTAAAGAATTTAACTCAAGAAAATATTGCAAATGAATTGGGTTTAACAGCACAAGCGTATGGCAAAATAGAAAGAAACGAAGTAGCTATAAATCAAGATAAACTTGAAAAACTCTCAAAAATATTAAATGTTTCTATGGAAGAACTTTTACAATTTGACGAAAAAGTTTATTTTAGTAACTCTGCAAACAATAGTATGCACGCCGTTGTAATTAATAGTACAATTAATACACATATTGAATTGCTAAAAGCATTGCAAGAACAATTAACTCAAAAGGATAAGCAGATTGAAACATTATTAAATTTGTTGGATAAAAAGCAGTAATGTTTCTTTTTTTAATCCTAGCCCTATTTTTTTATGTTTTATAATCATTTAAGCAAATGGTTTTTAGACGATAAGCCACTTATTTTTAATTAAAATAAAAGCTATAATTTGGCTACATTTTATAGTAATTTAATACTACAAAACGTAACATTCTAAAAATCACCACTTTATTATTTTTACAGTAAGGTTAAATAAAAGCTAAGGTTTATTACTTTTAATATGCAAAGTGAACAAACAAATAATTCATAAAACGAAACATCCAAGTTTAAATTTAGCTAAAGAAATAAAATTAATTTATTTGAAAATCAATTAGTTAAAACGATTAATTAAACTTTTACTGTAACTTTTTATGAACTATTACAAAATAATGTTTTATATTTGCGGTGTTGAATTTTTACAATAAACACAAATGCAAGTAACAGAAAAAGTAAACCCCAATATGATAACCATAGCGAGAGAAAGTCGTGGAATGGTTCATTTAGATATAGCCGAAAAATTAAACGTATCAAAACCAACAGCATGGCGTTGGGAAAATGAAGAGTTTGGCATAAGCGAAGATATAATTGAAAAATTAGCAAGTACCTTACACTACCCCGAAAGTTTTTTTTATCAAAAAGGCGAAGTGCTACCCCTATCGTTAAGTTACCGCAAGCGCAATACAGTTGCAGCAAAATTAATGTCACAAATAGAAGCTAACATTAATGTTGCTCGTTTAAATATAGAGCAATTATTAAAAGCCATGCATTATAAAGATATTAAACTACCTGTGTTAGATGTAAATAAATACGGCTCGCCGCAGGAGTGCGCTAAGCAATTACGCAAACTATGGAAATTAGAAAAAGGCACTATACCAAATTTAAGTGAAGTATTAGAAGCACATAATATCTTGTTAATTAATTTTGATTTTAATACCGAGCGTGTAGATGGCAGATGCACAATGGCATTAGATAAATTTCCAATTATTGTAACAAATAAAAGTTTATTAGGCGACAGGCAACGATTTACTTTAGCGTATGAGTTGGGGCATTTAGTTATGCACCTATACACATCGCCCGCTTACGACAGAGATTTATCGCACGAAGCCAATTTGTTTGCCGCAGAATTATTAATGCCCGAAAAAGATATTTGTAAAGAACTTGATAATTTAAGTTTACCCAAGTTGGGCGAATTAAAACGCAATTGGAAAGTATCTATGCAAGCCTTACTTTACCGAGCATCCGATTTAGAATTATTTTCGGATAACCATAAACGTTATTTATTGCAGCAATTTAACCAACAAAATATACGCAGGCGTGAACCAAAAGAATTAGATGTACCTACCGAAAATTATAAATTGGTTAGAGATTTATTAACGCAATACCGTAGTAAACAAAAATTAAGTATTGCAAAAATGGCTTCGTTTTTACACTTAGAGCAGGATGATTTTTTAGTACGGTACAACAATTAAAATTAAACAAAGAAAATAATAAATAAAAAAAGGAGGAATGAGATGAAAACGACAGTAATTAGAATTGTAATTAAGCCTTACACAAACAAAGAACTTGCAAAAATATTTAATGCAAGCGAAAGAACATTTAGAAGGGATATGGCAAAAATCAGACACCACCTAACGCCACGTAACGGACACCGTTGGAGCGTAAACCAAGTAGAACATATAATGTCTTTGTTCGGCAGACCATTTGAAGTAATTGAAGAACTTGTATAAAATCCCCATTATTTAAAATTAATAATGTCAGTTTGAAATAGGCTGGCAATTTTTATTTAATTAAAAAATATTCTTATTTTTAGTTTCTCATAACAATTAAAAACTATTTATGAAACAAATGAAGAAAATAAAAATTATCTTATATACAATAATTGCACTTACAGTTTCAACCAACTATAATTGCCAATCTACAAGTGTTTTTGATGCTAACTATTTTAATAAAGATAACACAGCTCCTCCAATTAAGGTGGGTAAAGGTTTTCACATTAACGATGTATATAAACAAACACGGGGTTGCTTTACAGCCGAAACCTGTAAACAAACAAATTTAGCTCCACAACAAACTGGCGGAAAGAAAACAACAATAAAAGTATTTCATATAAAAACGAATGAGGAGTTTAATAGTTTTCGTAAAACAGGCACATCAGGTAAAATTAGTTTTTTAAACTTATTTTCTTTTGGAGGTCAAACCTTAGAAGAGTATGCAAATAAAACTATTCACGATGAAGAGCGAGTAATATTTAGTGCTAACGTTGATTTTGGTATTTATTCATTTGATACAGAACCACAATTATCAGAAGAAGCAAAGGTGTTAATTGAACAAAAAAAGCTACAAGATTTTGTAAATTTCTTTGGCACTCATTATATCAGTGGTGTCCGTAAAGAAAGTAGTATAAATGTAATTATAACAAAAGAAGAAGATGAAAACTCTAACTCAAGAAATGAAGAATATGGAATGTCGGCAAGTGGGAAAAATCCAACAGGGGTTAAAGGTTCGATTGAAGCACAAAGTACAGATAAAATTAATAATATTTTAAAGTCAGGAAAATTTACAGCTATTGTAGAAATAAATGGTCCCGCTGTTCAGAGTGATTTAAAAGGGCAAATAACAAAAATATTAAATGGTAATTCGGATGCTAAAGCAGATGCTATTGCTGCAATAGTCGAAGGGGCAATGAAAAATATTTCCGACCCTGCACAAAGTATAACAACTCAATACTATTATTCCCCATTCTCATTGTATGGATTAGACGGTATTTACTGGGATGGAAAAAAACAAAACGAATTAATAAAACTAAACGAAGCCATTGTAGATGTATATTCATCTAAAACATTGCTAAGCGAAATGATTACCGAATCAGGTAAAAAGCAATTTTTAGAGGCTCTCGGTAATGATAATACCAATGAAGAAAACACAGCAAAATTTCTCGCAGCCTACAATAAATCTATGCCAACACTCGTAACATTAAATAATAAGGCAGATACATATTTAAAAGATTTAGAAGCAAAATATAATAAGTGTGCGGATGTATATTGCACAAATACTGCAACGTGTTGCGCTAACGATAATTATTTGAAAGAAATAGAAAAATTTGATTTTTATTCAAAAGTTGAAAAGGAACAAACTAAACTATTAGAATCTGTTATTGCGGTGGTGGCAGAAGTGTATGCGCTCGAATGTCAAAAAAAGAAACAGGGAATTATAAATATTCAAAATTTCTCTTCAAATCCGTATAGCCTTTATCAAGATGGTAAATTACTACAAGTTATACAAGGTAAAGAGACCGTAACGTTTAATGTGCCTTTGGGAGAATATAGTTTTAAAGCTGTTCAAAATTCGGGTTATTTAGTTTATCCAACAGAAAATATAAGAACGGCAAATATTGTAGAAGTTTGTCAAGAAAAAACTTTAAAAATTGGATTTGAGGATTAATAACCAATACTTATGAGATGTCAATTTTCAGAAACACAGTTTTCATTTTGTTTTACATTTGAGTTTTTAAAAACGCTTTATCCCTTTATAGCCTTTCCAATTTTTCCTAATACAGTTGTTGAAGGAAGGGATGATGGAGGATATGATGTAGAGATTTCAAACAATTTATTTTTCCAATTCAAAATCCCAACTTATTTTAATAGATTGACAGCACGAAATATGGAATATTGGAAAGTTTTTAAAGGCACATATTTTAAAATCGCAGTTAATACAGATTTAAGGCAATTTGAACTTTTAAAACAATTAAAAAAACCTCACAATCAAGTTTATTATGCAACTCCTCCATTTCACACTATTGAAGAACTAAAGAAATTATATCTTAATAATAATATCGTTCAAAACTCTGCTTTATTTTCAATTGATGAATTTCCAGCATATAGAAGTGGTTACCACAATTTAATTTACAATGATTATTATAATTGGGCAAAACTTTTTTCCGAGCCAGTAGAGATTAAAAAGTCTAAATTTAATTCACTTCAACAATTACTTTCTCAAAATAAAATTAATACATCGTTGTCTAATACTGCAAATGAAATTGAAAAAACTCTTAATAAATTGGGTTATGAGGTCGAAGAATTAGACTATGAAAAAATTTTCACTCAACGTCAATTTGATTTTAAAAACATACAAAAAATTCACAGTATCTTACTAACCCAATTTAATATTCATTGGTATCCTATTTTATCCAAATAAAAATATTATTATTTCACAAAAGCCGATTGTAACCCAATCGGCTTTTTTTTATTTCTATTGTTATCCTTTTTGCATTAAAACACCAAAAGTTTCGTAAAATATTTCTGGTCAATTACGGACAAAAGCGGACAAGTACGGACAGAAAGTAAAGGATGGTTAAGAATGCGGACAAATGCGGTCAGTGGGCTTTTTTGTTGCCGTTACTTTGTATCGTTAAATCGCAACAAGCAACAATTAAACCCAAAATAAAATGAGCGCAGTAAAAAAAACAAATCCAAAAACAGAACAAAAAAAACCTGTAAAACTAAGAGTAATAAAAGGCGGATTGTATCAATCTACAAAAAAAGAATTAGCCGTAGAAAATTTATGGTTAGTATGTAAAGCCGCATTTTGGAACACGCAGGAATTTTCAAACCAACAAGAAAAAGAATTTAAAACATTACTAAGCGAACACTTTAAAGGCACAAAAAATTTAGACAAAACCTTTAAAGAATTAACAGAGCAAGTATGCTTAACCAAGCGTTATTTAACACGCAGTAAAGGACGTTACATTTCAAAACCGATAGACTGGTTAAACATCAATTACAAAAACGGATTAGCAGGAACAGAGAGTTGGTTCAACGTAGTTGCCATACAACGATTAACCGTTCCGCATTATAACGAGGGCATCTCCCTATTTGCAAAAGCCATTCACACTTACGCCGATAAG
>JANYEQ010000059.1 GCA_025363015.1 Bacteroidota bacterium | reverse complement strand
CGAAATATCAACATTAGTACCGCAATTGGCTGTACCGGCATTACCTGGTGCAATGTATAAGTTTTGTAACAATTTACTTTGTGCAATTTTTTGTGCAAAAGCATGTTCTCGTCCGCCAGATCCTAGTATTAAAACATTCATGATAAATAAAAAAATGGGATTAAAATAGTGTATAAATTTATTCAATTAATTGTATTTTTACCATTAATATGACTAACATTTTAATAATAGGCGCAGGTCGCTCTGCCACTTCGTTAATAAATTATTTACTAACCAACGCTACCAAATATAATTTTAAAATGACGGTAGCAGATGTGGATATTAATTTAGCAAAAGAAAAAATTGCTAATAATACCAACGCCGTTGCCATTAGTTTTAATATAAATGATACGGAAAAACGTAAAGAAGTTATTCAGCAACACGATTTCGTAATATCAATGTTACCTGCATTTATGCATGCCGAAGTAGCTAAAGATTGCGTAGAATATGGCAAACACCTTGCTACAGCCAGTTATGTTAGTGCCGATATGAAAGCTTTAGATAAAGAAGCTCAAAAAAAAGGTTTGCTATTATTAAACGAATGCGGCTTAGACCCCGGACTTGACCACGCCAGCGCCATGAAAGAAATTAATGCCATTAAACAACAAGGTGGCGAAGTAGTTTCGTTTAAATCGTATTGTGGTGGCTTGGTAGCCCCCGAAAGCAATGATAATCCTTGGGGATATAAATTTAGTTGGAATCCTCGCAATGTAATACTAGCTGGGCAAGGTACAGCTCAGTACTTAGAAGATGGTGCTTTAAAATTTTTACCGTATAACCGCTTATATTCTCAAACAGATACTATAACTATTAAAGGTTATGGAAATTTTGATGCGTATGCAAATCGCGATAGTATTTCGTATAAAGAAATTTACGGGTTACAAACTACTAAAACAATGTTGCGGGGTACCTTACGTCAGCAACATTATTGTAAAGCTTGGAATGTATTTATTTTATTGGGATTAACAGATGATACCTCAAAAATTACACAAGCTGATAAATTGACATATACCGATTTATTAAATGCATTTTTACCAAATGGAACGGGAACAACTAAGGAAAAATTAAAATTATTTTTAAAAAATAATTGGGATGCGGATATCGAAATCATGTTAGATTATTTAGAATTATTCTCTAATAAAAATATAATTTTGGCAGAAGGCTCGCCCGCACAATTATTACAAGCCTTATTAGAAGAAAAATGGAAGTTGCAAGAAACAGATAAAGATATGATTGTTATGCAACATCAATTTGAGTTCACGTTGCCAAGTACTAATAATAAAGTATTTAAAACCAATTCATCGCTTATCGTTTTGGGTACAGATAATCACAATACCGCAATGGCGCAAACCGTAGGCTTGCCATTAGCCATAACCGTTAAAAACTTTTTAACTAAACAATTTACAGCTACTGGCGTGCAAATACCTATTACAGCTGCTATTTACGAACCTCTTTTAAAAGAACTAGAGGAACATCGTATTATTTTTAATACCCAACACTTAAATTAAATTATGTTAGTAATTATTACAGGCGCATCAAAAGGCATTGGATTTGAAACAGTAAAACTGTTTTTAAACAACCCTAACTATTATATTTTAGCTATTTCGAGAAGCATTGATACCTTAGATAAATTAGCTGAGAAAGAAAATACAACCAACTTAATACCAGTAAAAGCCGATATAACAAATGCTACTCAGGTTAAAAAAGTAATTAGTATTATTAAAAAAATAAATATGCCCGTGGCTATTTTAATTAATAATGCCGGGCAAATAGTTAATAAGCCATTTGAAAAAATTACCGAAAAAGAATTACAAAGCGTTTATAACACCAATGTATTTGCCCCTTTTAAATTGATACAACAGTTGTTACCCTTTATGGGTAAAAAAACAAAAGGACATATCGTAAATATAAGCAGTATGGGTGGTTATCAAGGCAGTGCTAAATTTGCAGGTTTAAGTGCTTATAGCAGTAGTAAAGCAGCATTAAGTGGATTAACCGAATGTTTAGCTGAAGAATTTAAAACAAAAAATATTTCGGTAAACTGTTTGGCCATTGGTGCGGTGCAAACAGAAATGCTAAACAAAGCCTTCCCAGGTTATAAAGCACCTTTACAACCCAAACAAATGGCAATTTATATTTATGAGTTTGCCCTTAATGGGCACCACTATTATAATGGAAAAATCTTACCTGTGAGTTTAAGTACACCTTAATTTAATGTGAAATAATAAAGCATAATGCAAAATACAACAGCTCCTAAAAAACAATGCAAACGTTGTAATTCTTATTTTTTGTGTAATAGTATAGATATAACAAACTGTTTTTGTAATACAATGATTATTTCCAACCCTGCTAAAAAAAACATTAAAGCTGACTATAACGATTGCTTATGTGCAAATTGTTTAAATTATTTTAACAATAACGTTTAAAATTTACAAACTATTTTTTTGTAAATAATTGGCAATTAAACCATCACTATTTTTGATACTCGTTTTTAACCAATTAAAATAAACGTTGGCTTGTTCAATTTCGCTTAGTAAATGATTGGGAACGGTTTGACGGATGCGTGTTGTTAATTCGTACATACACAAAGCAGCACATACACTAACGTTAAAACTTTCGGTAAAACCATACATTGGTATTTTTACAAATTCATCAGCCATTTTCATTACCGTTTCTGAAACACCATCAATTTCGGTACCAAAAACTAAAGCTAATTTATTATTAACAGGTAATTTATCAATAGTACAGGCGTTTGTATGAGGCGTTGTGGCTACAATTTTATAGCCTTGTTGTTTTAATAGTAACAAGGCTTGTTCAGTATTATTATCACTTGTATTATAGCGGTGAATATTAAGCCAATTACTACTACCCATAGCCACATCATCACTAATTTTTAAACTATTTCTGTTCTCAATAAAATGTACATTTTGTATTCCAAAACTTTCGGCACTACGCAATACTGCACTTGCATTATGAGCTTGATAAATATTTTCTAGCACAATATGAAGATGATTAGTACGCTGTGCTATTACTTCATCAAATCTCTGTTTACGATTCTCAGAAATAAATTGTATTAAATAATTTATCAATTCTATTTTTTGTGAATTTTCCATTTTAAAAATACAAATAAACATATTTTATTTGTTATGATATCACTAAAAAAATTACCCGAATACCCTAAATTCTCATCATTTAAATGATTGAAGCCCCCTTTTGAATTAGTGAATAAATAGTTTTTTATAGAAATTGGCTATAACTTTAGTGAGTTATAAATATTCTTTTAAACGATTCTATTATTAAAAAATACTATGCTTAATTTACATACTAAAACACCAAATATACGTTGTCTAACACTACTTATTACTATAATTTCTTTTTCTAAAATTTTTGGGCAATCGTGCCCTTGTTCTCCCACGTCGGCATTTCCAGCAACAGTAAATGGCATTAACATTACCGTTAATAACACAGGAAGTGTTGCTAATTACGGGGCCAATTGGCCAAGTTGTGGTTTATCTGCAGGGCCTATGTGGGTGGGTTCTTCGGGGCCATTTACTCAAACATATAATTTTTCATCGCCAGTAAATAATATTGGCATTGTACTCACTGCTTCTAGTGGTGGCGAAAGTTTTTCTTTTTCGGTAGGATCTGGCGTTTTATCTGCCACTCAATGTGGAGGTACTTGCCCATTCACTCAAGTAGGAAATAATTTTACATGTAATGGAAATGATGATGGTACTATTGTGATGATAAATTCATCAACACCTTATACCTCATTTACTATTTCTGGTGCTGGTGGCAGCAATGGCAGTCTTGTAGCCTTATGCGTTCAATCTTTTTCAGCTTGTACAACACCAACTTTGATAATTTCTCCTTCTTCTACTGTTTGTTCAGGAACACCTAAAACATTAACTGTTACAGGTTCTACTACCTATTCGTGGATACCTGCTACTGGTTTAAGTGCTACTACAGGTAGTAACGTTGTTGCTACACCAAGTGTTACTACTAGCTACACTGTAATGGCAGGTTCTAGTACATGTACAACTCAGGCAGTTACTACAGTTAGCGTATTTACATCACCCGCCCCAGTAATAACCAGTAATAGTCCATTGTGCCCAGGACAAACCTTAAACTTAGGGGTTACAGCGGGTTCAAGTTATAACTGGACGGGTCCATCGGGCTTTACAAGTACTTTACAAAACCCAAGTATAAC
>JANYEQ010000050.1 GCA_025363015.1 Bacteroidota bacterium | reverse complement strand
ATTGGAAGTTAAAATATCCTGATGGAATATTTGAATTAAAAGTTATTCATCCTAAAAATAAAACAGAACATTTTGCTTATTTTAAGCAGCCTACATTAATGGATATTAAAAAAGCTTTGCAGGCTGAAGATGTGCTTAAAGGTTCTTTTAATACATATATTTTCAATAATTGTATGTTGGAGTGTGATCCTTTAATTAATAAAAATAACAATATGATATTTGGAATCTATTCACAAATTTGGAATATGGTTAAGCCTGAAAATCGTTTAAAATAGAATTTAGACTATAATTAAAAAATAAAAAAATGAATACAAAAATAACTGAATGGCGGTTAAAAATGACTGGAAACGTTGATTCAATTATTGCTAAATATAGCAATGGTGCTGATAAACTTTCTAATAAATTTACTAATCTTCAAAACAAATTAGCCTCACCTAAATTCGCACAGTTTTCTAAAGATTTTTCAAACGAAATTCCTATAATGTCTCGTGGTATGCAACTTATGGGTAGCGGTGGTATGCTTTTAGGTGCAGGGGTAACAGCTGTAGGCGCTGCTTTATATAAAAGCGCAGAAATTGCATTAGACTACGAAAAGGGTATGGCTAAAATTAATACTACATCACAACTTACCTCACCAGCTCTTGAGAAATTAAAGTTTAGTCTTATTGAAATTGGCGAGCATAGTGGTGGTAATTTCTCAAGAATTCCTGATGCGTTTGAAAAAATTAACTCTCAAATAAATAACACTAATAAATCAATGGAAATACTAAAAGTAGCCAACAAAGGCGCACAAGCAGGCTTTGTAGATATTGATTTAGCAGCTGGAGCTTTGGCTCAAACTATGAGTATTGTTGGTTCAAATGCAAAGGCAGAACACATTATGGATGTTTTGTTAAAAGCAAAAGCGGTTGGTGCAGGCGAATTTAAAGATTTTGCAAATTATTTGCCTATGTTAACAGCTGCTGCTTCAAACTTAAATATAGGTTTTGAACAAGTTGCTGGCACTTTTGCATATATGACGGGCAAGGGACAAAGCGCAGCAGATAGTGCTATGTTAATGCAAAATATGTTTACCGCCTTTGGCAAAACTGACATTCAAAAAGGGTTAAGCAACGCAGGTATTAAAATATTTAATCCTAATGGCGAACTTAAAGCTATGGATGTAGTATTTGGTGAGTTAAGTAATAAAATTGGAAATATGTCTTCCGAATCTAAAAGTGCCTTTTTTGATGCTATTGGTTTACACGATGCTCAAGCTAAATCTGCATTTGGTGTTATGTTAAAAGATGCAACTAAATTTAAGGATGTACTAAAAGAAATAAATAATTCGTTTGGCGAAACAGATAAGCAATTTGCTTTAGCAGCAAGCCGCTCTCGAGCTTGGGGCGACCTTGGCGACCAACTCAAGAGCTGGGGTCTAGCCATAGGCGATTTTATTTTACCAGCACTTGATGGGTTAATGAACACATTGGATGTTGTTGGCAAAAGTATTAGTAATACTTTTAACGGAAATATATTTAAACGAAGTTTTTTAGAAAGTGGCGGACTTAGTGATAATCAAATTATAGAAGAATCTTCTAAAAAAAATAAACAAGAGGATGCAGTAAATAGAGCTCATAAGTATATGAGTAAAAAATATGGAGGCAGTTTAATGTATGCTGAAATATTTGACCCTGTTTTAAAAAATCAAGAGGCGAAAAGTAAAAAAGCTGAATTTGATGCTTTTATTAATGCAATTCTTAATCCTAAAGGCAAAATCGATGAATCTTTAAATAAGGTAAAAGACGCATTTAAAAATCCAAACGATAAAAAAGGCGCACACCACAATTCCCATTTAAAAAGTGGCATTGATAGTATTAGTGGGGGTGGCAAAACGGTGCGCAACGTAACTGTTAATATAAAAAGTTTAGTAGAAAAATTTGAAGTAAAAACCACAACAACGAAAGAAGCTGGTAGCGATGTGGTTCGAACTATTGAAGATTATTTATTGCGAGCTGTAAATGGAGCAGAATTAAGTTTAACCAACGAATAAAATCATTTTTCAACCTATTCTTTAAAAAAAGCCCTAAACTAAAATTTAGGGCTTTTTTTACAAAAATGTATAAATTTATAATTTGTACTATTCTATGTAACTTTTGTTAAAATTTATTTTAATTTCGAGTACTATTCTAAATAACTTTTTTAACAATTGATACTATTCTAAATAACTTTTGATACTATTCTAATTGACGATTATACATAATAATATTTTGCTATATCGCCAAAGGGGTTAAAGTAATTTTCAACAGATTTAAGACCCGAGCGCATATCTAACAAATGTTGAATGGTAATGTTTCCAAATTTTGTTTTATCTAAATCGGGTAAATAAGTTGTAATTGGCTCGTTTGTGTTTTTAATAAATCCTTCGTTAATAGCAATACCCATTAATGCCGAAATGTATGATTTAGCCATAGAAAAAGAAGGTACAATAGAGGATGTATTGTATTTTGGAGCATACCATTGATATAAAATACTATCGTTACGAATGGCTAAAAACGCCACTGTGCCCGTATTTTTTAAAGCTTCCTCAAAAGTATATTCTTTTGCCTTTTTAGTAAATGTTTTTGGGAGTCTTAATACTGAAGAAGATTTTTCTCCATCAAAAAAATAAAATGGTTGAGTAGATTTTATTAAGTCTTTTTTTGGAAATTTTTTATAATCGTTTATGTCAGCAAAATTATAAATAAAAAAACGCCCCACATGGCACGATTGCCATACGATAGCTAATAACACTATAAAAAGTAATTTCTTCATTTTATTTAAAAAAATCATTTAATGGATTACTCACACAACCGTTTGGCTGATTGATTTGCAATAGCTCGCAAATGGTGGGTGCAATTTGTGTAATAGTTATATAATTAAATGAACTACCTTTTTTAATACCATTACCATAAAATAGCACGGGCACATGTGTATCGTAATTATAACCTGCGCCGTGTGTGGTGCCTTTTTCGGCATAATCCATCCATGCAGCATTTAAAATAAAACACACATTGCCACTTAATTTATGATTGTACCCATTTTGCAAAAGTGCCTTATAATCATTATTTTCAAAGGCATTGTATTTCATTATTTCTGAAGGATAAGCCTCGGAAATGCCTATAATAGTAGTTAAGTAATTAGCTAATTTTTGTTCAACATCGTTTTTATTTAGTTTTAAGTTTTCTATTTTTTTATCGTTTAAAAATAGTTGCATATTACTCATATTAACAAATAAACTGCTATCGTTATAATTGTTTTGAAAGTATTTTTTTACATTTTGTATTAAAGTATCTTCTTTTAAATAACCCGCGGGTATTTTATTATCTTTTAGATGATTGGGTACATCGGCTCCGCCATGGTCGGCTGTTAAAAAAACGGTGTAATTATTTTTACCAACTTGTTTATCTAAGACGTTTAATAATTCTTCTAAATCTTTATCTAAACGCAAATAAACATCTTCTATTTCAACAGCACGAGGGCCATAACTATGGGCTACAATATCAGTACTCGAAAAACTAATGCAAAATAAATCGCACACTTCGCCTTTACCCAACTGTTCGTTTACTAAACATTCAATGGCTACATCCTTTGTAATACTATTGCCATAAGGTGTGGCGCGAATAATACTTACATTGTTTTTATTTAAATACGTTTTATAATCGTACGGAAAAACTGGCTTTTCTTTTTTATTAGGTACACTTTCGTAACGGTTATCATCAGCAATTGAATTGATATAACTCTCTGTGGGGTATAAGGTATTCCAACCTTTTTGTAAATATTGATTAGATATTTTTTTATCGTTAAAATCACTCAACCATTTGGGCAATTCACTAATATACCATGATGATGAAATAAAATTACCACTTTGTTCATCAAACCAAAAAGCAGCATTGGCAGCGTGCCCAGCCGGTAAAATAGAGCTTCTATCTTTTAAAGCTATTCCAAAAACTTTTGCAAGGTTATTAGAACTCATTTTT
Source organism: Bacteroidota bacterium (assembly GCA_025363015.1). Taxonomy (GTDB): domain Bacteria; phylum Bacteroidota; class Bacteroidia; order B-17B0; family Aurantibacillaceae; genus Aurantibacillus. The sequence goes on along the minus strand of JANYEQ010000050.1, from coordinate 33,973 downwards.
AATTCGTCGCCAATGGTACTTGTTAGTTGATTTTTGGGCGACATTAAACCTGCTTTAGTTGGGCTACCCACAGTTTTTACAGTTGTGTCTTGCACACAATAGGTTTCAGTGCCATTTATTTTTACAAACCAATCGTTAGCAATGATACCATGTGTGCGAGGTGTAGTGCCCGTGTAAATACTACTATGCCCTGGGCCAGTATAAGTGGGAATGTAATTAAAATGCGCATTTTTAAAATAATAACCATCGTTTACTAAACGTTTAAAACCACCATTACCGTATCGATTCCAATAACGGTAAATATAGTCGTTACGCATTTGGTCAACTACAATGCCAACTACTAATTTTGGTTTTGTGCTTACAACAGTTGTTTTTGTTTGAGAAAATAGTAGCGTATTATAAATTAATATTAATAAACAAATTATTTTTTTTTGAAACATATAGCGATTAATAATTTTAATAAATATGAGTAAATAATTGCGTTAAGTGTTTCACCTACTCTGCTAAAATTAAATTTAATTTACGTATTTGTTCGGGTGTGCCTAATACAAATATTTTTGAGTGGGGAATTATTTTTGTATCGGCACTAGGGTTTACAATATATTCGCCCGTAGCCGTTTTAAAGCCAATAATATTAGCACCACTTTTATTTCTTATTTCTAATTCTTTTAGGGTTTTATTTTTTAATACATCGTTAATTCTATCAAAGGTAATTTCTTCTAAATTATTATTGTCGCCTCCTTGGGCTGTAATATAATCTACAAACTCCATCACGTCGGGTTTCATTACAAGGCTTGCCATGTGAGCGCCACCAACTTTATCGGGCATTATTACATTATTAGCGCCAGCAATTTTTAATTTTGCATCGCTACCATCGTCACTAGCGCGCGATATTATTGTTAGTTTAGAATTTAAATTACGAGCGGTTAATACAATAAATAAATTATCGGCATCAATGGGTAAAGTGGTAATTAAGGCTTTAGCTCTTAATATGCCAGCTTTTAAAAGGGTTTCGTCTTGTGTGCCATCACCGTTTAAAACTAAATCAGCAAATTTATGACTAACGGTGGTGGTAATTTTATCGTTATTTTCAACTACAACAAAACGTTTGTCGTGTTTTTTTAATATTTGTGCGGCTTGGCGTCCGTTACGTCCGTAGCCACAAATTATTACATGGTCGCTTAATTTATCTATTGCTGATGTCAACTTTTTATTTTTATAAAATTGGTTAAATTCCCCGTCAATTACAAATTTAGTAATAGCACTAACGGCATAAGCAAATGTACCAAAACTTGTTATAATTAAAAAGGATGTAAAAATTTTTCCGGCAGTGCTTAAAGGCTCAACTTCACCATAACCTACGGTAGCAATGGTTATAACGGTCATGTAAAAAGCGTTAACAGGCTTATAATTATCAATAATTATGTAGCCAATAGTACCAATAATTAGTAAGCCCATTAAAACAAATAATGGGATTAAAAATCGGTAATATCCTTTAAAAAAATTTATCACTTAAAATAATTAATGCCCTTTTATATTGGTATTTACATACTCCGCTATGGCATTGGCTTGTACATCATTAACAGCAGCAGCAGGCATTGCATTTTTACCATGCATAATTATTGTTTTTATAGCTTCCACATCTAAAACTGTAACGCTTATATCTTTTGCGCCTGCCATGCCTAACTTGCCATCGCTTCCATGGCATAATTTACAATTGTTTTCGTACAAGGTTTTACCATCGTTACTTGCTATTTCAATAGTATCTTTTGGGATAGCTTTACGTTTATGATAAACTTCAGCCAAACCAAATGCCCCAGTAATTAATAATAAACTTATTGCTGCTAGTAGTTTGTTATGTTTTCTAAAGCCAATAACGGCAATAGGTATTGAGCCAAATACCATCATTAATTTTATCCAAAATAAATAATCAAACTTGCCCCCTAAAGGTAATTGCGTAGTTAAATAAATGCCTGTGCCTAAAAATAAAAAACTTACAATTATTTCAAACAGTTTTGTTTTTTTACTAAAGGTGGTAAGTAAATCGTTTTTATTGCTCAACAGTAAAACTGTTTTTATAGCATAAATTAATAAAAATAATGTAACAACTAAATAATGGGTGTGTAAAATGCCTTTATACATAAATATTATAATTTTTATGTGTAAAATTAATAATAAATGTCACAATTAAAATATAAATCAAATTAGCTTTTTTACAATATCTCATTAACTTTGGCTTTGTATGAAAAAACTATATTTTAGCATTTTATTTTTAATTTTTAGTATCAGTAAAATCGTTTCGCAAAGCACATTTCCTACAAATGGCGCACCATTTAATACCCATAGTATTTATGCTTTTACTAATGCTACTATTATTGTAGATTTTGAAACTACTTTAAAAAATGCGGTATTAATAGTGCAAAATGGTAAAATTTTAAATGTGGGCGAAAAATTAGAAATTCCAAAAAACGCCATTGTTTATGATTTAAAAGGTAAATTTATTTACCCCTCGTTTATTGATATTTATAATGATTATGGTATGCCCGAAGCTAAACCGCATATGCGTAATGGTTTTACTGGCCCACAACCAGAAAGTAATGTAAAAGGAGCTTATGGCTGGAATCAAGCCATTAAAGCCGATTTAGAAGCGCACAAACTTTTTTTGCATAATAAAGATAAAGCCGAAGAATTAAAAAAAATAGGCTTTGGCGCAGTAGTAACTTGCCCTAAAGATGGTATTGTTAGAGGCAGTGGCGCATTAGTATTATTAAACAACACAAAAGAAAACGAAAGTATTTTAACTGATAAAGTGGCAGGGTATTATGCTTTAAACAAAGGTAGCTCCACACAAGATTACCCTAGCTCATTAACTGGTTGTATTGCTTTGCTTCGCCAAACCTATTACGATGCCCAATGGTATGCTTTGGCAAACTCAGGTATACCAACTAAAGCGGAGTATAACATTAGTTTAGATGCCTTTAATAAATTACAGCTATTACCAAGTATTATTGATGGTAACGATAAATTTAACGACTTACGTGTAGCAAAAATTGGTAAAGAGTTTAATGTAAAATACATTGTAAAAGGTGGTGGTAACGAATACCAACGCATTAACGATATTCAAAATGCATTTTTAAAATTTATTATTCCTGTAAATTTTCCAGAGGCTTATGATGTAGAGGATCCTTATGATGCAGAAGCTATTACGTTAACCGATTTAAAACATTGGGAATTAGCACCTACAAACCCTGCGGTTTTAGAGAAAAATTATATCCCCTTTTGTTTTACAAGTAATGATTTAAAAAACAAAAGTGATTTTTTAAAAAACATTCGTAAAGCCATACAATATGGGTTGAGCGAAAAAACAGCTTTAAAAGCATTAACGGCAAACCCCGCTTTATTTATTAATGCTTATGATAAAATTGGCGCTTTAAAAAAAGATTTTATTGCTAATTTTTTTATCAGTAACAAAGCTATTTTTGATGATGATTCTCAAATCCTTCAGCAATGGGTAAAAGGCGAACCAAGCATATATGCAGATATTAATCCGATAGACATTAGAGGTAATTATATTTTAGCTAGTAATAATAAAACATATAAAATAAAATTTTTTGAAGACGCTATAAAATCAAAAGCACAAATTACAATTGATACCACTAAAAAAAGTTTAAACTATTCGTTTACAAATAATATAATTACCTTTTCGTTTATGCCAGATACCATTGATGTGGTGAGGGCTTCGGGTAATTACAATGCTATACAAAAAAGTTTTGAAGGGAATTTACAATTGGCAAATGGTAATTGGCAAAGTTTTACACTTACTTTCGAATCGATAGTTGATACAACAAAAAAACCTACTCCACCTATTACTAAAAAATTATTAAACCTTGGTAAAGTTATTTATCCATTTAATGCATTTGGCCAAGCTTTACCAGAAGAAAACGGCTTTTTTAAAGACAGTTGGAACAAATTTAAAAATCGCTATTCAGCCATTTTAATTAAAAACGCCACCGTTTGGACAAACGATGGCGACAGCCTTTTAAAAAATTATGATGTATATATTGTGGAGGGAAAAATTGTTCGCATTGCCCCAAATATTGATGCACCAAAATTAGCCTTTGCTTTAACAATTGATGCTAAAGGCAAACATTTAACACCAGGAATTATTGATGAACACAGTCATATTGCCCTTACATCAGGCGTTAACGAAGGGACGCAATCTAGTAGCGCCGAAGTTAGAATGGGCGATGTTATTAACCCCGATGACATAAATATTTATCGTCAATTGGCTGGTGGGGTTACGTGTGCGCAATTGTTACATGGTTCTGCTAATGCTATTGGTGGGCAAAGTGCACTTATAAAACTACGTTGGGGGCATAATGCCGAAGATATGAAATACGAAAAAGCCGATGGTTTTATAAAATTTGCATTGGGCGAAAACGTAAAACAAAGCAATTGGGGCGATTTTAATACCATACGTTTTCCACAAAGTCGCATGGGTGTAGAGCAAGTGTATAACGATTTTTTTACCAGAGCCAAAGAATATGATAAGGCCATGACTACTTTTTTAACTGGAAAAGACAAAAATAAAATTGCACCTCGTAAAGATTTAGAATTAGATGCCCTTGCCGAAATTTTAAATAAAAAACGTTTTATAACCTGCCACAGTTATGTACAAAGCGAAATTAATATGTTAATGCACATTGCCGATACCTTTGGCTTTAAAGTAAATACCTTTACACATATTTTAGAAGGATATAAAGTAGCCGATAAAATGAAAGCACACGGTGTGAGTGCCAGTACATTTGCCGATTGGTGGGCTTATAAAAACGAAGTACTAGATGCCATACCATACAATGCCACTATACTTACAAAAATGGGGGTAAATACTGCTATTAATAGTGATGATGCCGAAATGGCGCGTCGATTAAATCAAGAGGCTGCTAAATCAATAAAATATGGTGCCTTAACCGAAATAGAAGCCTTAAAATTAGTTACCCTTAATCCTGCAAAAATGTTGCACATTGACGACAAAGTAGGAAGCATTAAAGTGGGTAAAATAGCCGATGTTGTGTTATGGACAGATAACCCTTTAAGCGTTTATGCAAAAGCTGATAAAACAATTATTGATGGGCAAATTTATTTTGATAGAGACGAAGATGTAAAACTACAAGACTATATTAAAACCGAACGTGCTCGTATTATCGCAAAATTGTTAGCCGAAAAACAAAAAGGCAGCAAAACACAAAAACATCAAACCAAACAACAGCGCTTATATCACTGTAATACAATTGAAGGAGTGGGTGAGGAAGAAACTGGACACAGATAGGAGGCCAATTCCTAATTTTTAAAGAGGGTTAGAGTGATTAAAATGCAAAGTAATTATAATAAAAATTTAAAATATTTAGCACGAGAGAAAAGGAATAATTGAACTTTTGGTGAAATTATATTATGGAAAAATGCATTAAATAAATAAAAATTAGGGTTTCAATTTAACAGACAATTTCCATATGAAAATTATACAGTTGATTTCATTTGTAGAAAGTTAAAATTAATGGTAGAATTAGATGGATACTCACATAATTTTAAACAAGAAGAAGATAATTTGAGAGATACTAAATTAAAAACATCAGGTTGCGATACTTTAAGAATTAGCGAACAGGATAGGATATAAAATACAAATTTGAAAATATTGAGCCAATTATTATCAATAAGGTTGAAGAATTAAAAATAAAATATAAATAATGAAAACAACTAAAGCTTACAATTTCCCTAACCCCCTTTGCCAAGCGGGAAAAGTACAAAAAACTGTACTTTGTTTACTAATTGTTTTAACAAATACATTTCTATTTGCACAAAAAACATACACACACATTGCTTTATTTGGAGGCATTGCACACATTGGCAATGGCAAAATAATTGAATCTAGTTTAATAGTTATTAAAAATAATTTAATTGAAGCCGTAATGGATGCTAAGGGCATAAAAATTAATCCTCAAGCATATGATACGATTATTGATATTGGTAGTAAACACGTTTATCCAGCGTTAATAAATACAAATAATGTGTTAGGATTAGTAGATGCAGAGTCCATTAGAGCCACCCGCGATTTTGCCGAAGTAGGTAATATTAACCCACACATACGCACTTTAATAGCATATAATACAGATAATATAGTTGTGCCTACCGTAAAAACAAATGGTATTTTATATACACAAGCTACGCCGCGGGGTGGTTTAATTAGTGGCTCATCAAGCATTATGGCCTTGGAGGGTTGGAATTGGGAAGACGCTGTATTAAAAGCGGATGATGGTATTCATCTTAACTTTCCAAAAGCAGTTGAAAAAAAATGGAACGATGAAGAAGGGGTAACCTCTTCTGCTAATAAAAAATACGTTGATGAATTAAATTACCTAAACAAATTTTTTGCTGATGCTTTAAGTTATTCAAAAGAGCAAACGGTAACAGAAAAAAATATTCGTTTTGAAGCAATGAAGCCTATTTTTAATGGCAAAGCAAATTTGTATTTACATGCCGATAATGTTAAAGATATTATAACGGCTATAAATTTTTCAAAAAAATATAATATTGCTAAAGCTGTTATTGTTGGTGGAAAAGAAAGCTATAAAATAACCTCTGAACTTAAAAAAAATAAAATACCCGTTATGCTAAACCGTGTAAACGATTTGCCCGATAATAACGACGATGCTATTGATATTGTTTTTAAAACACCCTATTTATTACAAAAAGATTCGGTGTTATTTTGTTTACAATTAGAGGGCGATATGGAAGCGCCACAAAGCCGTAATTTGGCTTTTAATGCAGGTGTTGCTGTTGCCTATGGTTTAACAAAAGAACAAGCTTTAGCAAGTATTAGTTACAACGCCGCTAAAATTTTGGGAGTAGAAAAACAAATTGGCACTTTAGAAGAAGGCAAAATGGCATCTATTATAGTGAGCGATGGCGATGTTTTAGATATAAAAACTAATAATATAATCTTGGCTTACATAGCTGGCAAACCAGTAACGCTTAAAAACAAACAAACAGAGTTATATATAAAATACAAAAATAAATACGGTATTAAATAATTTTTTTGTTTGGAGGACCTAAAAAAATAGGTCTAAAAAGTAATTAATAGCCAAAATTCTTTAATCTGTTATCGTTACTGCGCCAGTCTTTATCTACTTTTACAAACAGCTCTATATAAATTTGTTTCTTAAAAAAAACCTCTAAGTCTTTACGCGCTTGCGTACCTACTTTTTTTAGAGCCGACCCCTTATCGCCAATTATAATGCCTTTTTGGCTATCACGCTCTACTAAAATATCGGCTTGAATTTTAATAATTTTTTCTTCTTCTTTAAATGAGTTTACAACAATTTCAACACTATACGGTATTTCTTTTTTGTAATTTAATAATATTTTTTCGCGAATAATTTCGCACACAAAAAAACGTTCGGGTTTATCAGTATATTCTGCTTTGTCGTAAAAGGCATTTCCCTCTGGCAACAAAGCAATTATTCGATTCATAATACTTTCAATATTAAATTTTAGTAGGGCAGATATGGGTAAAATTTCGGCATTTGGTATTTTCACTTTCCATTCTTGAACCTTTTGTTCAATTTTTTCTTGGGTGGCCACATCTATTTTATTTAATAATAATAAAATAGGCGTTGTAGTTTTTTGAAGCTTAAGTAAATACGATTCCTCCAGTTTAATATCTTCAAAAATATCGGTAATTAATAAAAAAACATCCGCATCGCTTAAAGCAGTAATTACAAATTGCATCATTTTTTCTTGCAGTTTGTAAACGGGCTTCATAATGCCTGGGGTATCGCTAAACACAATTTGGTAATCATCGCCACTTACAATGCCCATAATGCGGTGGCGGGTAGTTTGGGCTTTAGAGGTAATAATACTTAAACGTTCGCCCACTAGGGCATTCATAAGAGTGGATTTACCAACATTTGGGCAACCTATAATATTTACAAAACCTGCTTTATGCGTCATTTTTTATATGTTAATAAGATTAATTTGGATAACAAAGAAACAAATTATATATTTGCGCTCCTATTTAAAAAATATTAACCTCAAAATATAGTGCGGGATAGAGCAGGGGTAGCTCGTTGGGCTCATAACCCAAAGGTCGTTGGTTCGAATCCATCTCCCGCTACCAAAGGCGATTTTTCTGATAAAAAGGAGAAATCGCCTTCTTTTTTTCCTTCCAAAACCTTTGCTAAATCACTAACACAGCCGAAAACAGAATTTATTTTTGGAGTTCGATAATGCTCAATTTTCGTATCATACCCTAAACCCTCAGGAAATAGCATGTTTTGAAAATTCTGTTTTTCGTAATAATTGCCACAAGCCCAAACTGACGGGAGTTTTGAGGCGGTATGTACCGTATAATTTATCAAATCGTTAGGGTTCGATAATTTTTGAGAGAGTTTTTCAAGTTCGACAGAAATTACCTTTTTAGAGGCGTATAGTTCACTGGAATATTTTTCAAAAATATCCAATTTTACTTCTCCAAAAGCATGGCGGCGTTCTAATGTTTCGAGACTTTTATTTATTTCATTTAATTTGGCAGAAAGGGCTTTTTTCTCCCCTGTGTTGTTTTCTGTAAGGTTATCCCAAGTATAACGCAATTGAGTAATTAATGGCTCTACAAACTGCTCGGAAATTGTATAATAAGCTAAAAGTTCTTGAAACTTATTGTGCATAATGCTAATGTTGCGATTTATACCTACCCCAATTTTATTAACTTTATAATAGTAAAGATTTTTCTTTTTTACCAAATAACCAGTAAATGGGGCTTTTGTATCTTCATCGTAAATTAAAGATTTAAGTGGTAAATTATCATTTTCTTTACTTTGCTTATACCCACCTCTATCTTTCATTTTATTTACTTTGATAAAAGTATCTTCACTTATTAACGGTAGATGATTGCCTTTAACAACCTCGCCCTTTAATAAAGAATTTGCCATATAGCCACAATAAAAAGGATTTTTAAACGTATCAGTTAATAACTGAAAGGTAATTTTTAAACCCATACTGTTTAGTTTTTTTGCTATTTCAGTATTAGGTATTCCCTTTAATTTCCACTCGAATGCTAACTTTAGGAGTTCGCCTTTTTCGTTAATAATTATTTGTTGCCCTTTACCAACCCCTTTCTCTACATATTCATACCCTGTTGGACATTGGCCAAGCCATTCTCCACGAAGTAATTTTTCTTTCATGCCATCAATTGTTTTTTGTCGGCGTAAATCGTTATCGTATTTAGAAAAAATAAATTGAATGTTTTGTTGCAATGCACCCGAGTGCGAATTAGTATCAATAGGTTGTGTCACTGCAACTACGTTTACGCCCATTTTTTTTAGCCCACTTGATATGTAAATGGCAGAATCACCTGTTCTACTAAACCTATCCAAACTATATACTAAAATGCCGCTAATTTTTTGTTTACTAGATTTTACATATTTTAGCATACGATTGAATTCTTTTCGCTCATCGCTTTTAGCGCTTTCGTATGTTCCGCCAAAATACCCTAATACATTTAGTTTTTGTTTTACTGCGTATTCATCGCAATACTTTTTTTGCCATTCTAAACTTTGGTTGTTATCCATTTGCTCTTTAGAACTTACACGTGTATAAATAACGCAATTTTGAATACCTGTTTCTACTAAGATATTTTCTTTACCTCTCGCAAATAATTTTAATCTGTCTTCTATACTTGTTTTTCCAGCCATCTTTTTCCTTTGGTGTTAATTTATTAGTCCTTATTATCAATCGTTTTTAAACTTTCTTTTAGTGCTTTTTCTTTTTTATACATTTCAAACATCAATATCGAAAATTTTTCTAAAGTAGAAATTGTACTCTCCGCCTCATCTTCCGACAAATGATCTAAGCCTTTAAAGTTTCGTAACTCTGAAACTGTTAAACGCTTTTGTTTTTTTAGTGGCGCTGATTTATTTTCCAAGTCCTCTCTCATTCTATCTACTAATCTAAATCCGCATCGCTATCACCCACTAATAATTCTTTAACCCCTTTACTTAAATCTAAGTTTTGTTTTTCTTCTCGTATTCTGTATTCCTTGCCATCATTATCCGTTACAATAAATTCTCTGTAATTTTTTTTACGAAACACTTTTTGTAATTCCGTAACTGCCGTTTCTGATTTCAAAACCTCGAGTGGTTCTGCTTTTTTTGATTTGTATAAAACGGTGAGTTTTTGATAATTACCTTTAACGACTATATCCAAGACTTTAATTTCTTGCATAGAAAGCAAATTAACTTCTTTAGAAAAAGTAGCCATATTTTCTTCTAACATAAAATTAAATACCAAATTGGTTAAACTCACGCAAACTTGCGATTCGTATTCTTTTTTATACAACAAATCTTCGCTATACAAATGCTCGTTTTCTTTAATGTAAGGAAACCAATCGCCATTTTTAAATACAATAATGGATACAGGTTTTTTCGTAGAAATAATTTCGGCTACTAAAATGTGTAAGTAATTAAATTGTTTCTCCAAACTCGAAAAGTCTGCATTTTGATACTCGCCTGATTTTAAAAATTTTAAAAACTCTTTTTTCTCATCATCGTCTTTAATATGTGATAATACAGAAGCATCTAAATTATTTTCAGCAATCACACCAAAAATATCCTTAATGGGAATTGGCTCGTAAATTTCTTTTACAATTTTTTGTATGATAGGCAGTTCAACACCAAAAGAACGAAGTTCCTCAATTACTTTAATCCATATATAATCCACAAAACTATATTTGCGATTCGCATCTGCATTTTCTCTACCAAAGCGAATAATTCCTTTCTCATCCCAATGGCAAATAGTTCGGTAACTTACACCAATTGTTTTTGCTGAAAGGTTTTGTTGGCTTATTGTAGCCATTAATTCACCCAAAGAGGCAAGGCTTCGGGTATCAATAAATTGTTCTAATTCTAATGAAAGCATATTTATTTACTTATTACACAAATGTAAGATAAATAATTTTTATATCCAAATCTAATAAATAGATACTTATCAGTAAAGTTTTAACAAATTCATTATCAAACAAATATTAAGTTAGTAAATAGTATGTCTAAAAGCATTATTATATATGAATATAAAATATTATAAATTGTTTTATAATATAAAATTTAAGCTATTGATATAAATAATTGAATTCATTGAGGTTTTATGATGGAGTTGATATTGGAGTTATTAAAACATATATAAGAACTTTATAAGACTATTATAAGAACTATATCATACAGATATAAGAAAAGTATAAGAATTAATACTCAAATTTGCATTCAGATACAAAAACACACAATGGCATTAGAAAATTTACAATTGTATTTAGAGAAATTAGTATTGATAAATTTAACTAAGCAAGAATTAGTCGTTAAAGTTATTGAATTGCAAGAAGCTCACAAAAAATCGTTTGATGATTATTTTAAATTGTACCATTCTAAAAAGGAAGATACCACAAAGCACAAAGAAGAGATTGATTTTTTAAACAAAAAAATTGAAGAGCTATTTGAAAAAGTTGCTAGTGAACAAGTGCATAAAGAGCGATACAAAAAAGTAGCAGATTTAAAATTGGGCAATACCTTTAACGCAAATGCTACTTGGGTTGATAAAATTGTTTTTGTATTAAAGGAAGCAGGTAGACCTTTACGTTCTTCGGATATTATTGAAGTATTACTAAAAAATGATATTTCGTTCAGAACTATCACAAATAAACAAAAAGGATTATCTACCCACCTAACCAAAGCTTTAAAATACGGACGAATAATTGGCACAAAACAAAAAGGACAAAATGGTTACTTATTTAGCTTGGCCGATACACAGGACGATACAGAGTATCTAAGGAGTAATTGCGGAGCAGTTAAAAACAGTAAATAAAAGTTAAGGAGCGTTTAGGGAGTAACTGCGGAGTAAATAAACTTGTAATATTTCAGTAATATCAGCGTAATATTTTCGTAATATCAGCGTAATATTTTCCAAATATTTCCGTAATATTTATAGCATATTTAGCGGATAATTGTTTAAAGTACAACTATTGAACAAGTAATAAAAGATTTAAAGCAAATAAATCCGGTTAAATCTATATTAAAATAGGTTTAATACCAATTGAAACAAGTAAAAACAACTTTTTTTATAAAAAAATCAAATTTTAGTTTAATAAAGACGGTTTGGATTTGTATAAAACAACTTTTAATAAGAGCTCTAACTAAACATTTCTGTAGTGATTCTGTAGCAATTCTGTTTTTTCTATTTATGTGATGAACGGACTAGATACCACATCCATTTTAAAGTAGGTTTGTTATAGTTATAAAGTGAATATCCTAAAAGAATTGTTTTAAACAAGATTCTTTAACCGCTTTTAATATATATATATAATTTTTTTAAAGTGAAGACAATAGCATTTTTTAATAGTTTAAAAATCACAAAAAAAATTGTGTTGCTAACGTATCTGTTTACCTCTATTTTATATGGTCAGGATGTTAATTATTACGCTAAAGGCAAAGATTCTTTTTATGCTGGCAACTATACTATTTCTATAAAACAGTTTTTAAAAGCCAATAAATCAAAAGAGAAGGATATAGATTATTTAATAGCCATGAGTTATTTTAATTTAAAAAAATACAATAAAGCAATAACATATTTTAAAAAAGAAATAATAATTAATACTAAAAACTTTAACGCTTATATTAAAAAAGCCGAATCTGAAAAGTATTTAGGTAAGTATAAAAATGCGTTAAACGATATAAATAAAATATTGAATATAGATAGCACCTACTTTATTGCCTATTTTGAAAAAGGAAACCTAAACTATGAGCAAAAAAAATATAGTGCAGCTATTATTGATTATAATAAAGCTTTAACAATACGTAAGAATTTAGAATTAGCACATTATAAAATTGGATTTTGTTATTTGAATTTAAAAGATACTATTCAAGCCTGCAACACCTGGAAAAAAATTACAGAGTTAGATGATTTTGAAGACTATAAAAAAATAGAAACTATTTGTAACACCCATTAAACGTAAATAATATGAAAACATTCGCATTAGCCTTTTTTTGTTCAGCTTTTTTATTGAACAATTGTCTATCACAGTCATTTAATTATTATTATGGCAACATTCATAGCCAATCTTCATTCTCAGATGGTAATAAGGATAGTGCAACATCTTTAATAACCACGCCTTTGCAAGATTTTAACTATGCCAAACTATCTCAACATATCGATTTTTATGGCATCTCGGATCACAACCATTTAAGTGCTGGTATGAACTCTCCATTACATTTTCATACAGGCTTAGCACACGCCAATACTGCAAATATGGATGGCAGTTTTGTAGCAATGTATGGGCAGGAATGGGGCGCAATTTCAAGCGGGGGGCACGTTATTGTTTACGGTTATGATAGCTTGATGGGCTGGGATGCTAGTGATTATGATGTATTTGTGGGGCAAACTAATTATGCTGGCTTATGGGCTAAAATAAATGCTAAAGTAGGAGCTTTTGGTTATATGGCACACCCTCAAAGTACCGATTACAATAATTTATTTATAACCGCCGTTAACGCATCTGCCGATAATGCTATAGTTGGAATGGCTGCTAGAAGTGGGCCGGCTTTTTCTACTAATAATACCTATTCAAACCCTTCAACAAGTGATTATGTTGCCCGTTATCAAGAAGCGCTTTCTCTTGGTTACCATATAGGTGTAGGTTTAGACCATGACACTCATAACTCGGTTTTTGGAAGACAAACCGCAGGAAGGTTGGTAGTACTTGCTCCTGCCTTAACTCGAGCAAATACGTTATATGCTATTCGTAAAATGCACATGTATAGTTCTGACGATTGGAATGTAAAAGTTAATTTTAATATTAACAATCAACCAATGGGCAGTATTTATACGCACTCTACCACACCTACTTTAAATGTTACTGTAACAGACCAAGACGGAGAGTCGGTATCTTCTATAAAAGTATATTATGGTGTGCCCGGAAGCGGATCTTTACCTACCGTTTTAACATCAAACACCAGCTCTGCATCTTTACTATATAATCATGTTATAGCCAATAATACCACTTATTATTATTATTTAGAAATTACTCAACCCGATGGAGATATTATTTGGACAAGCCCAATTTGGTATACCTATAATAATGGATACACAGCTAATGCACCAGTTACAAATTTTTCTATTTCGAGTGGCAATCATTGTGTGGGTATACCTATTAGCGTAACCGATTTATCTACCTTTAGCCCTAATGCATGGAACTGGACTGCTATAGGAGCTACAACCAATTCGTCATCCATACAAAATCCAAGCTTTACTTATACTGCACCTGGAGTTTACAGCATAACGGCATATCCTACAAATACAACTGGCGGTGGTTTACCTTTAACACAAACTATAAGCATTGTGAGTTCGCCAACTATTGTTGTTTCATCAGCTAGTATTTGTAGCGGTCAAACAGCAACTATTGCTGCTACTGGGGCTACAACGTATAGTTGGAACACAGGTGCTACAATATCTTCTATAACTATTACACCAGCATCCACTACTATTTATACCGTTACAGGAACTGTTGGAAGCTGTAGCAAAACAAATACCACATCTGTGGTGGTGGGTGCAGGGCCACCCGTAACAACAACATCGGCAACTATTTGTAGTGGACAAACAGCAGTTTTAAACGTATCGGGTGCTACAACTTATACTTGGAGTACAGGATCTAACGCTACTTCTGTATCCGTTTCGCCCATTGCTACTACTATTTATACCGTTACAGGAACTGTTGGAAATTGCAGTAAAACAAATACCACATCTGTTGTGGTGAGTGCAGGACCATCTGTAACAGCAACATCGGTAAGTATATGTAGTGGCCAAACAGCAGTTTTAAACGTATCAGGTGCTACAACTTATACTTGGAGTACTGGGGGAACTGGTACTTCCATATCCGTTTCGCCTACCTCTTCATCTATTTATACGGTTACTGGGGCAACCAGCGGATGTGTTAATACTGTTACCACCTCTGTAACTGTTACATCAATTACTCCCATAGTTGCCACATCGGCAAGTATTTGTAATGGTCAAACAGCTATTTTAAATGCTTCGGGAGCTACAACCTATACTTGGAGCAGCGGAGCAAATGGCAATACAATTTCTGTATCCCCTTCTTCAACTACTATTTATTCTGTAACGGGATCAGTATCTGGATGTGGTAACAACACGGCTACTACTTCAGTAGTGGTTAGCAATATGCCAACGGTTACAACAACATCGGCAACTATTTGTAATGGCCAAACAGCAGTTTTAAACGTATCGGGTGCTACAACCTATAGTTGGAATACAGGTGCAACAGGTAGCTCACTTAGTGTATCACCACCTTCAACTACAGTTTATTCAGTAACAGGTTCGGTAGGAGGTTGTAGTAAAACTACTTCAACCACTGTATTAGTAAACCCAAGTCCAATAGTAACAGTTTCTAACCCTACCACTATATGTGCCGGGCAAACGGCTACACTAATTTCAAATGGGGCCGCCACATATAGTTGGAGTAACGGAGCTACAACATCTAATATAATTGTTACGCCTACCATTACATCACAATATACAGTAACAGGCACAACCGCAGGCTGTAGTAATTCAATAACTACTTATGTGGCCGTAAATAATTTGCCAATAGTATTTATTAATAGCAGTAGTGCTACTATTTGTGTTGGACAAACAGCCACGCTAACAGCAAATGGATCAGCTTCCACCTATTCTTGGAGTACTGGAGCAAATACATCTTCAATAATTGTTAATCCTGCCTCAACAACTACTTACACCCTAATGGGATTAAATACAGCTGGTTGTAAAAGCAGTGCCACTATAATTGAACATGTAACCGTGTGTACAGGAATAAATAATGTTGCCGGCAATTCTCAAACTTTAATTAAAGTATATCCTAATCCAACCTACGGTATTTTAAATATTAATTTAGGTTTAGCCGAAGTAAGTGAAACAAAAATTCAATTAATAGATGGATTAGGAAAGGTTTTAATTAATTTAACCACAATTACTAACACTATAAAATTAAACTTAATGGATTTTGAAAACGGAATTTATTTATTAAAAATAATTTGTAATAATAAAACTGAAATTCAAAAAATAATTAAGTATTAAGATTGAAGCATAACAATTGTATTAGTAATTCTGTAGTGATTTTGTAGCAATTCTGTTTTTTGTAATTTATGTGATGAACGGGCTTAACATAGCCTCTTTCAACTACTATATTTGTTATAACAGAAAGTGAACACCTTACAGGAATTTAATAGTTCTTATTAAATTATCCGAAACCGCTTTCAAAATTAATAATTGTAAAATCTTAAAATTTTGAAACTAATGAAAACTACAAACAAATCCTCAATCATTTTTTTAGTAAGTATTATTATAGGTATAATAGTTTATGGGTGTATGAAAAAGCCTATTGCAGATAGCCCAAAAAATAAATCTATAAATTCAATTCAGCAAGTAGCAAAATACGATACAATAACATCATTGGAGCAAATGGTAAAAGATACCGTTATTTGGAAACATGATAATGAGTATGTTATGGTTACACACGAAAACTCTACTGATGAGGAAGAAAATGAAGAAAATGAAGGTCATAAAATCACATCGGGTTGTAGCAATATATTTGCAGGTAGTGCAAGAGCAGCTGCTAAAACATCTTATGCTTTACCAGCAGCAGTTACGTATGCCAATATTTCGGCATTACGATTAAGTTTACAAACAGATGCTAATATGCACACAAAAGGTCTTGGAAGTTCTTCGCCTCGTATAACAGAAGAAAAAAGAAATGTAAATATTACATCGGCATATTTATATGCTATTTCTAGAGAAAGTGATAATGATTACCACATGATAATTGGCGATGCAAGTCATACTCCATCTACTTTATTAAATTGCGAATGTGGTGGCTTACCATCTTCAACTTCTTCGCCAGCTTATACTACTATTAATAATTTACGCGCTTATATTAAAAGTTATTTTGGAACTGACTTTTGTAACCAATCAGGATACACCAAATTCTCAACCCCAATCCATATAACAGTTTTAAAGGGTAGTTTGTTTTATGATATTGACCATTCTCCTGGTTCAATAGGTCCAACTGGTTTAAGGGCAAATACATCTTGGGAAATGCATCCAATACACGATTTACATTTTTAATTTTTGAATAATATTAAAGTAATAATGAGTGATAGTAACAATTTTTGAGTGTTATTATCCCAACATTAAGTAATACTTATATTTTTTAATTGATGGTATGGTAACAACACTTAAAACTCACATTTATCAATTGATGTTGCTTTAATAACAGTTGTAACTCACATTTATTAACCAAAATTATTAGTAACTTGAGTAATATTGTAATTTATTACTGTAGTTATTATAAAAGCAGTTATTTTTAATTATATATACTATTTAGCCAATTATTTAACACTTAGTTATTAATTATCGCTCAAAGTTGTAACAGGTTCAAAATGATACTTTTTATTGTTACTAAATAGTATTTAAATCTCAATTAATAAATTTGGTTAATGATAAATTTTACGATACTTCAGCTAATTAGTAATTATTTGTTTAACCACCCAACATTATTATTTTCCATTCAAATAATTTAACATTAACAGCTTATTTTTTTTATAAAAAATTATAAAATCAACTTCTTTAGAATGTAAATGAGCGAAACTGTTTTTTAAATGAGTAAACTAAACACTTAGTAGTTTAAATTAAATTTTGTAGCAATTCTGTAGTAAATAAAATGTTAATAAAACCGTTAAATATGCCGTATTTATTAATAAAGCCTTAACACAATTATATTGATTTTATTATTAATACAATGTATTTTCGTAACCTATAAAAAAGTGAACATCCTAAAAGAATTATTTTAAATTTTAATTAAAATAATAACTCTTTAACCACTTTAAAAATATTTAAAAATTTTTAAAGATGGAAACACTAACTACATTTTGCAAAGCAAACATTACTAAAATAATTGTAGTGTTAGCATGCATTTTTACAATTAATATAAATGCACAAATTTCAACCTTTCCTTACTTTCAAGATTTTGAAACCACAAACGGTGGTTGGGCTGCTGGCGGTACATTTAGCGATTGGGTATGGGGCACTCCCTCAAAACCCACTATTACAGCCGCGGGTGGTGGCGCAAAATGTTGGATTAATGGAGGATTAACCTTATCAGGTGTAGGGTATAACAATAATGAGGTATCTTACGTTACAAGTCCCGTGTTTAATTTTTCATCTTTATCTTACCCTTGGATTTCGTTTAAACTTTTTTGGGAAACTGAACGAAAATGGGATGGTGGTAATCTACAATACTCTTTAAATGGAGGAACTACATGGATAAGAGTAGGTAATTTAGGTGACCCTATTGATTGTATGAATGCAAATTGGTACAACACAAATAATATTTCTAAATTAGTTACCTTAGATCCTGCTACTACAGGTTGGGGTGGAAATCATTATGCATTTGGAACAGTGCCAAGCGGAACAGCTACTTGCTTTTTAGGATCAGGTTCAAACGGATGGGTAGTTGCAAAGCATTGTTTAACAGGTTTAGCTGGCCAACCTAATGTAAAGTTTCGATTTACCTTTGGAGCAGGTTTTGTATGTAACTACTATGATGGTTTAGCTTTTGACGATATTTTAATTTCGGACGGAATGGCAAATGCGCCTAACTTTTCTACGGCTTGCGGTGCTGCAGCAGGGCAAATAAATCTTACAAGTATATTACCTTCTTGCCCTAATCCTACAACCACAACTTTAGCTTGGAATTTTGGCGACCCTGCTTCGGGTGCTGCTAATACATCGGCAACTTCAAATCCTTCGCACACCTATACCACACCGGGCATTTATACTATAAGCTTAACGCAAACAGGTGGTCCTTGTAACCCTCCAGGTGTTATAACTCATACAATACTTATTATGAATAGTGCTATTACCGCTTCAACTAATGTTACGTGTTTTGGCGGAAACAACGGTAGTGCTGCAGTTACGCCAACTAATGGTACTGCGCCATACACTTATGCTTGGTTGCCTACTGGGGGCACAGGGGCTACAGGTACTGCTTTAACGGCAGGGATTTTTTCGGTAACAGTAACAGATGCTGTGGGTTGTAAAAAAACATCAACTGTAACTATTACGCAACCTCCTGTTTTAAATCTAAGTATTAATTCAAATAACACTACTTGTGGTAGCGCTGTGGGTTCGGCAACCGTAACCGCAACAGGCGGTACACCAAACTATACTTATAGTTGGACTTCTGGTGCAGGAACATCAAGCGTTGCAACAGCTTTAGCGGCAGGGGCTTATTCGGTAACAGTAACAGATAGCCACGCATGTGCAAATTTTATTACAACAACTATTTCATCAAGTGGTGGGCCAACTATTACGCTTACAAGTACTAACGTAGCTTGCTTTGGCGGTGCTACTGGCATTGCTACTGCAAATGCCGTAGGAGGTATATCACCTTATACTTATAGTTGGTCTCCAACAGGTGGAACGGCTATAACAGCTTCGGGCTTGGTGGCGGGCAATTATAATATAATAGCTACCGATGCCAGCGGTTGCGTTGGCTCTGCAGCTATTGTTATTACTCAGCCCTTAGCCCCTGTAACAGCAGTTGTATCCTCAACTAACATAACATGTAATGGTTTAGCTAACGGCTTGGCATCGGTAAACGCAAGTGGTGGCACGGCAGGATATACATATAATTGGTTGCCAAGCGGTGGCACTGGGTCATCTGCCAATACACTTTCTACTAATGTATATAGCGTAACCGTAACCGATACAAAAAATTGCACAGCTACATCTACTGTAAATATTACACAACCTTCAATGTTAACGGCTTCGGTAATGGTAACTAATATTACTTGTAACGGCGCAAACAATGGTTCGAGTACGGTTATTGCAAGTGGTAGCAATGGAGGATATACTTATAATTGGTTGCCAAGTGGCGGAAATAGTACAAGTGCCATTAATTTATCTACTGGAAATTATAGTGCTGTTGTTACTGATAGCAAAGGTTGCACTAAAATTACTGCGTTTATAATTGGTCAGCCAACCGCAATAACTACAAATGCTATTTCAAATAATGTTATGTGCAATGGGCAAACTACTGGCTCTGTATCAGTAACAGCAAGTGGTGGTGCAGGTGGTTTTACCTACAATTGGCAACCAAGTGCGTCAACAAATTCTAATGTTACGGGCTTGGGTGCTGGCGTATATACAGTAATTGTAACCGATGCCAATGGTTGTACAAAAACTACTTTTGCAACTATTTCTCAGCCAGCTATATTAAACGTAAGTCCGTTAAACAATCAAAATATTTGTAAAGGTCAATCGGCAGTACTATCTGCCAACATTAATGGTGGTACACCTGCTTATACTATAAATTGGCAACCTATAAATAGTTATGGTACTAATGTTACAGTTACGCCAACTATTACAACCACTTATTCGGTAATAGCTACCGACAATAATGGTTGCGCTAGCTTGCCTGCTATTATTACTGTGTCGGTAGCTGCGTCAGTATCGCTAACGGTAAATAGTAATGTAAACGTTTGTAACAGTGCGCTAACTACTTTAACGGCTAGTGCCTTTGGTGGAAGTGGAAATTATCAATATAATTGGACACCGAGCAATGCCAATACAAGTAGTATAACGTTTACAGCATCTAACAATCAATTATACTCGGTAAGTGTAAACGATGGTTGTAGTTCAGTCATAAAAACAATTAGTGTAACAGTTACTCCAAAACCCGCCATTAAACCGTTTAATACTGTAACGGGCTGTACCCCTTTATGCGTAAACTTTAGTGATAGTGTTTTAATAAAAACAGGAGTAATTATGAATTGGGAGTGGAATTTTAGTAACGGTACAATTAGCAACTCCAACAGCCCTATAATTTGTTTTACAAGTGCAGGTACTTATAGTGGTGTATTAAATGTTATTACCACCAATGGTTGTGCTTATAAATTAGCAGATATTACTGGCATTACTGCCCTAACAAAACCGCAAGCCGATTTTACATCAAACATTGGTTTTGAAAGTACCGAGTATAATTCTACTTTTTTATTTACAAATGCTTCTACTAATTATAGTACTGTTACTTGGTATTTATCTAACAACACGCCAGTATATGGCAATAACGTAACTGCCACTTTTGGCGATATAGGCTTGTATCCTGTTATGTTGGTAGCTTCTAACAGTATGGGCTGTGCCGATACCGCTATTAAAATTATTAAAATAAACTCTGAGTTTACATTTTATGCCCCTAATTGTTTTACACCCAATGACGATAATTTAAATAACACCTTTTTACCAAAGGGAATGGGCTGGGATAGCAATACCTTTAAAATGCAAATTTTTGATAGATGGGGTGCACAAATATTTAGTACCAACAACCCCTTCGAAGGTTGGGATGGTACATTTAAAGGACGTGGTGGCGATAAGGTACAAGACGATACGTATATTTGGAAAGTATATTTAAAAGATATTTACCATAAAGAACACAGCTACGTAGGGCATGTGAGTATAATAAAATAAAAAACTACACATTTTTTAAATATTCTGTAGCAATTCTGTGTCCATTTTGTAGTAATAATTTGGTAACACAGCCTTAATAATTTTCTTCGTGTAGTATTATATTTTTGTGCTACAATCAATTTTATAGAATTTGTAATAATAAATAAATTGTTGGAATTATAATTAGACACTCATAAGCTATTTGATTATTGATATTTTATATGAAATATTTTTTTTTAATTTTTACTGTTATACCTATTTTAATATTTTCTCAAACAGGGATAATTTCTGGTACGATTAAAGACAAACAAACAGGCGAATTATTAACTGGTGTTACTGTTTTTGTCAAAAACACTAAGTGTGTTTCAATTTCTAATTTTGAAGGTAAATTTATTATTAAAGATGTTCCCGTTGGTGAGGTTTATATTGTTGCAAATTATATTTCTTACAAAATAGAAACCTTAAAAATAAAAGTTTTAAATAATGATTCCTTGAATGTTGATATAAAGCTCGACAATGATTTAAAAAATCTTAATGAAGTTATTGTTTCAGCAGAACTTGCAAAAAATAATAATGTTGCAATTGTATTGTTACAAAAAAACAATTTGAGCGTTAGCGACGGCGTATCTGCCGAGACCATAAAACGAACCCCTGATTTAAATACGGGGCAAATTGTAAAGCGAATTAATGGTGTAAGTATTGAAGATGATAAGTATATTGTTATAAGAGGGTTGAATGACCGATATAATTCCAATTATTTAAATGGAGCACCCCTACCTAGCACGGAATCTGATAGAAAGGCATTTTCATTTGATATAATTCCAACAAGTATGATAGATAATATAATTGTTACCAAAACAGCTCGCCCCGACCTACCTGCCGATTTCGCAGGAGGTATTATTGAGATAAATACAAAAGGTATTCCTGAAAAAAATTTTATATCTGTTTCTACATTGGGTGCATATAGTTCTAATACTACTGGTAAAAATCAATTGTATTACAAAGGTGGAAAAAAAGATTGGTTAGGCACAGACGATGGTACAAGGGCAATACCTAATGAATTGCCTAGTATAGGAAATTATCCGATAACACTAAAAGAACAGGGTATTTTATCACAAACAATTCCTGCTAGTGATTGGTCAATATACACAAAAAAGTTTTCATCTAATTATAATTTTCAAGTAAGTGCGGGACACAAATTTGTAATTAAAGGGCGAGATTTTTTTGGTGCAACTGCCTCTGTTTCATATAACAAAACAAACAATTATTTTAAAAGGTCTACTAAAACATACGACACTTATAATTTCCAACAGCAAAGCCCATTAGTGCTTGCCGAAAATCGAATTGATGAGACATTTTCATCGCAAATACTTACAAGTGCTTTGTTAAATTTAAGTTGTAAAATCACAAAAAATCACATCATTAGCCTTAAAAATCTATATTGCATTAACTCTGATGACAAGGTAATTCATGGAACTGGTGGTCACGAAGCTTTTGTAGCCAATCCAATTATAAATAAATATGATGTGTTTTGGTTTACCTCTAATAAAATAAAAACCTCACAATTAAATGGAGATCATTACTTTGAAAAAATAAAATTAACGGTAAATTGGTTGGCAGCATATAATACATTGCAAAGAGAAGTTCCAAATTTGAGACGTATGTCTTATTCTAAATTTACTGAGATTAGTAATCCCTCATATCCAAACCCAAAAGATACTGTATGGCAAGCTAACATTATGGCTTCGGGCTATAATCCTGATAAAGCAGGTGGACGATATTGGTCTAATTTGTATGAAACCTCGAAAAGTGCTAAGCTCGATATTTTAAAATCAATTAAACTATATAAATCATTAAGCGTGGACATTAAGATTGGAACAATGTTACAAAAAAGAGCTCGAACGTTTGATACAAGGCAATTAGCTTATAACAAATACCAAGTTGTTGGTAATTTTTATTTTAATGATAGTTTATCGTACCTCAATCAAAGTCAAATATTTTCGCAACAAAATATGGGGCTTTTAGCAAATGGAACTGGGGGCTTTAAATTAATAGATTTTACAAATCCTGTTGATACTTATACAGCTTCATCCTATCTTAAAGCAGCATATAGTATGATAGACCTTAAATGTAATGATTGGCTAAAAATAGTTACAGGTGTTAGGGTTGAAAAGTACAATCAAATGTTGGAATACAGAGATTTTCGTTTTTTTTATAATCAAACTGTTCATACTGTTGATACAACCGTAATGGATGTTTTACCATCAATTAATTTAATTTTTTCACCGTTCAAAAATCAAAATATAAGATTAAGCTATTCTAAAACGCTAAATCGGCCAGAGTATAGAGAATTAGCACCATTTCGATTTTATGATATTTATACCGAAAGACACATTGCTGGAAATCCACATTTACAAAGGGCAGTAATAAAAAACTATGATATCAGATACGAAATTTATGCTGGCGTTGGACAACTAGTATCAGTTTCGGGATTTTACAAAAGTCTTATAAATCCTATCGAGCAGAGCTTAACCTTAGGCGATGATGAAATATCTTACAACAATACCTCGCATGCAAATTGTTATGGTATTGAAGCTGAATATAAATTAATGCTTGGCACATTTTTTAAAAAGGATACTAGTAAAATTTCAAAATTTTTTAGCCATTTTTTATTTACTTCAAACTACTCGTATATTCGTTCTTCAACTCAAGTTGTAAGCAACAGCGGAAACGATATTACCTATAGACCATTACAAGGGCAGTCACCCTATATAATTAATAGTGGGTTAACTTTTTTTGATAAAAAATTAGGATATAGTTTAAGTTGTTTTGCTAATCGTAGTGGACAAAAAATATATTTGGTGGGTAATATACTTGAACCTACTATATGGGAAAACGGGCGAACGGTTATAGATGCTCAAGTTACAAAATCATTTTTTAAAAATAAATTAGAATTTAAATTTTCTGTAAAAGATATTTTAGCGCAAAATCAAACTTATTATATGGACAAAAAAGCGAATGGTAAATATGATAAAAACGACGATTTATTAATATGGCAAATATCCGCTTTTAAACCTACTTATTATTTTCAAATTATCTTCACTCCTTTTTAAAAATATTTAAAATTGGCTTTGTATAAAAAAGGAAATTAAAAAATGTTATTTTAATATTAATGTAAACTCTTTACAATTTTTAAAAAAACCACTTAAAACAGAATTGTGATAGATTTGCCCAATATATTTGTAGATACACTTTTTCTAAAATATATGAAAACGAATAAAATATATTTTTCACCCAAAGTAAGTATCACATCAATTCCGTTTGTACATTAGTTTCACGATATGTATGGCGACCATGAAGGCGTAATTATTAATTTTAATGATATTGGCGGAAGCGAAAACTTTTATCGCTTTCAAATGAATAGAACAATTGATAGTTCGGTTTATGGTGCTTCGAACTTAGGATTAGTTCACAGTGCCTGCACCAACGGCGCATTTTTTAAAATTAGTGAATTTGGTCGCTCTATATATTTTGATAAAGGATTGGATGGACAAGCTATTCAATTTGTTGTTGAACCTGCATTTAAACATAAAAAAGATGATACGGCTTATGTTTATGTGCAATCGTTAGATAAAAACACAGCAGATTTTTATGATAATATTGATAAGCAAAAATTAGCCCAATTAAATCCATTTGTAGAGCCAGTATTTTTAAAAACTAAAATTGAGGGTTGTATTGGTGTGTTTGGTTCGGCTGTTGTTTCTGATTCTTTGGTGTTTGTTTATCCTGAATAAAAAACGAAAAAATACTATTCAAATTTTACTTCAAAATCTCTTTAGAATCGAATTGTACTTTCGAAGTATAAATTAATAATCAAATAAAACATGAAACAAATCATTTTAATGGCAGGGTGTTTATTAGTAATAAATACAGCCACAGCTCAACATTTAAAAGAAGCAGAAGTTCCTGCCAATGTAAAGGCCAGTTTTGCTATAAAATACGCTACATCAAAAGTAAAAGTATGGGAAAAAGAAGGTGTAGATTATGAAGCAGAATTTGATTTAAACAAGGTCGAGTCATCGGCTGTTTTTAGTGCCGATGGTACATTTAAAGAATTAGAGCAAGAAATTAAGATAAGTGAACTTCCGAAAATTGCATCTAATTATTGTATAAAGAACTTTACTGGGTATAAAATTTCAGAAGCCGCTAAAATTACGGACGGAACCGGAAAGGTAATGTATGAAGCAGAAATGACAAAAGGAAAAGAACATTTTGATGCGGTTTTTGATGACAAAGGAAATTTTGCAAAAAAATCGGAACCTACAACCGCCAAGGATTAATTATATATAATAAAAAAAAAGTGTGTTTATTCATATCTTTTTCATGTAAGTCATACACTTTTTTAATTTTTTTATGAATATATTACTAATAGAAGAAGAATTTAATAAATCAATACAGTTCTTTCTGAGTAGTGAGGGTTATAAAGTCATATCTGTAAATAATTTTTTGGATGCTTTTGAAAAAATTTCTAATAGCGAATACGATTGTGTAATAGTAGAGGTGCAATCTTCAAATTGGTTGAGTGGAATAGAGCAAATAAATGAAAAGTTTCCCAAAATAGGAATAATTATAATTTCAGAAGAGAATTCATTAAGCAATAAAATTAAAGGATTAGATGCAGGAGCAGACGATTATTTACTAAAACCGATTCATTTAGACGAACTGAAAGCTCGAATAAAGGCTATAATACGAAGACGAAACTTAGAGTCTAATAAAACTATAACTATAAACGAAATATTAATAAATGTTGAAAATCGTAACGTTAAAGTAAATGACCAGGAAGTGTTTTTAACTACAAAAGAGTATGAGTTACTTTTATATTTTGTTAATAATAAAAACAATATACTCTCTAAAAGTCAGATAGCTAAACATTTTTTAGGAGAAGAACGTACTATTCAGTTTGATAACTACAACTTTATTTATACACACGTAAAAAATCTTCGTAAAAAATTATTAAAAAAAGGGTGCGCTGATTATATTCAAACAATTCATAGTATAGGTTATTGTTTTAGTATACAACCATAGTAAAAATTAAAGATTTATCATGTTGAAAATATTTATATTGTGTATTAAAAGATAAAAAAATTAATATGAAAATATTAGTAAATATTATTTGTATTAAAAATCATTTTTTTGCCAAAAATGATTTATCATTTCATATTAGAAGTATAGGCAATTAATCCTTTAATTGAAGATAATAAAAAAATATTATAGAGAAACCCCACCTGAAACAAAAAATTCTCGACTACGTTGTACAATTAAACCTTATACATTTGTGAAACTTATAGTCGAGTAAGGTTGTTATTTTGTCGTAGCACCTAGTACTAAAATTATTATGTTTTTTATTTTTATCTACCTAATATCCAATAGAAATTACGCTTACTTATAAAAAACATTTTCAACTAAATTTGAAGGATTAAAAGCATAAAAAAACACTAATTTATATGCAAAAATTAAATATTTAAAATATACAGTTTTTATAATTTTTAATTCTTTCAAAATCAATAAAAAAGTTCGATATTAGAGGGGGTAAGTCTACCAAAGCGGCATCATCAAGATTCAAACTTGGGATGCCGCATTTTTTTGCCCCAAATCTCCCTGTTTACGGGTGATCCAAAGAAACACCGAATTGAAATCCTCGGTTCGAACAAGCCCTGAATCTTTACAATACGGAATCCCCTTCGGAAACAGGTAATTTTGAAGTTTTTGACGATCTACATAATCGCCGGAAAGCCACGTTTTACGAAGGTCTTGGGCGTACCCGACAATTAATCTAGCGCAATCTTCCGAGTTCGAAGTCCCTAGTTCGAACTGTTGCAAATCCCGTTGAATTTTCACTTGTTCCTCCTTATGTTTTTCAGCGTATTTTAAATACAGTTCCTTAGTGATTTCCTCGCTCATAAAACGCTCCTCCAAACGCTCTAATTTGCGGTTTATTTCCTGATACTGCTCTTTAAGCAACATAACGGTCTCCGCATTATCCCTGCTTCGGTCATCAAACTCCGTTTTCAGCAGTTCTACCATCAGGTCGGCGTTCTGCATATCGAGAGTAAAATCCGTCAAAACGTTTTCAAATAAACCGTTTAACGCTTCGGAAGATTTATTTACGCAACAACCTTTACTCCTGCATTTGTAATACCAAAGGTTTTTACGTTTTACAACGTAGCCGGTTAATCCGGTTCCACATTTAGCGCATTTTACAAAAACCTTTAAAGGAATATTAATTTGTTCGGGTGTTTGTTTGTAGCCAAATGAATTCTTGTTTTGGATTTCATTTACTTTCAAAAATATTTCCTTTGAAATCAGCTTCTCATGTTTCCCTTCAACCAACTTGCCTTCCAAAAGATTGTGAGAAATCATTCCGCAATAAAAAGGATTTCTGAAAATGGTTGACATTTTTTGGTGGGATACTTTTAAGCCCATATTCGCAAGCCGTGCAACGCATTGTTCGCTATTCAGGTTTTCATTTACCTTCCAGTAAAAAGCCTTTCGTAAAAGTTTGCCTTCATTATTGACAACCAATTTTGTTTCGCCATTGATTACAATTTTATCGTAGCCTATTGGTTTGTGCGCGCACCAAACTCCCCGCATCAAAGCCTCTTTTGTTCCTGCCATGCAACGTTCTTTCCGCTGATGTTTAATTTATTATTTCTGTTTGGTTAAACTAAGCTGTTTAGTAGATTTACCGTTGTTGGCTAACCATACACCTGTAGATTCTGTTGCGTTAAATGGTCCTGAGCAATCCGAATCTGCACCCCCATTAAAGCCCATAAAGTTTATAGTAAATACACCATCCCACTTATCATCACCGGGTTCTTTTAGGGTAGTTTCAAAAGTTTTTGAACAAGGATAGCCGCCATCAATTTCAGTAAAACTTCCTTTAAGATCGCGCTTATTACTACCAACTTGATTATATCCTGTAATTATATTACCACTTATATTATTAATAACAATCGTAATTTTTTTACCACCCATTTCACCTGTCCAAGTACCTAGCAATAAATCTTTAGGAGAGAAATTACTGGTTTGATTAGCGGTACCTAAAGTATTTTCTGCCTGTTTAACGGCATTATTAATTTCATTAGTAATTGCACTCGTATCTACTGTTTCTACATAATAACTACTAACGCTATTGTAATAAGAATTTCCCGATTTAAAATATTCTATAAGATCTTTAGAAACACCATCAAATTGAGGGTTTATAACGTATTTTCCTTCATTATCAATAAACCCAATTTTATCAGAACTAACAACAACTGCCAGTTTACCATTAAATGGTAGTGCCATATCAAATTGAGGATTAATAACTATTTTCCCTTCTTTATCAATGTAGCCAAAAGAGTTACCAGATTGCACTGCCGCTAAATTATTATTTGTGAAAGGAAATGCACTTTCAAATTGAGGATTAATAATAATTTTGCCTTCTTTATCTGCCCAACCGTATTTATTATCTTGATTAATTAAAAACAAATTACCGTCGTTTTGAATGCCTGAAAACTGAGGATTTATTTTGTATTTACCGCTTTCGTCAATTACACCAGCTTTGTTATCCGATTTTACTACAGCAAAGCCATCAAAAAAAGAATTGGCATTATCAAATTGATAATTGATTAATATTTTCCCTTGTTTATCAATAAAGCCCCACTTACCTTCTTTATTACTAACTGGGCATTTACCATTTACAAATGTTCCAATACTCGCAAATTGAGTGTTTATAATAACTTTGCCTGTTTTATCTACAAAGCCCCATTTTACTTCGCCTTCTTTATTTACCTCTTTAAAGCCTGCTAATCCATCAGAGAATGTATGTACTACTTTTGCATTTTTTAAAATAAATTTAATTTCTCCTTTTGTATTAATACACGTTGGTGCAGCGTTTTCGCTTACAACCCAGGCTAAATCTTCTTCAAAAACAGTTGCCGAAACATAACTTGCTGCAATTGTAAATTTGCCATCTTCGCCAATAAAACCCCACTTTGGGTTTTCGCCCGATGTTTGCACTAATGCTAATCCATTTCTAAAAATGGAAGCCTCTTTAAATTGTGGGTTAATAACAATTTTTCCTTCAATATCTACATACTGAAACTGTTCACCCATTTTAACAGGAATAAGTTTTACTGAAGCAATGTTTTTATCACCACCTCCACAAGAGGCCAGCATTGTGGCAATAGCAGCTAACATTAATTTAAAAGTTTGTTTTAATTTTTTCATAGTTTTTATTTTTACGTTTATCCTTACTCGTGAGGCTTTTCGGGTTACGCCGTTTTATTATTTATTATAATATTAAATATTTGTTATAGGATTAAATAAATTTGATATGTTAACCCCCACAACTAAAGATGCCACTAATAGCAGTATCTTTAAATTTTAAGCCTTCATAAACTTCTACAATCGTAAAACGTAGAACACCTCCGCCACCTAATGTATAATAATACATACCGTCCATAATTGCATTATATTCAATACCGTTAGGAATTTCTTCTTTAGTTTTTACGGCTTTTTCTTCCCCTCTAATAATCTTTAAAGCAACTTCCGGTAAATTAAAAGTTTGAATACCCATTGCATCAGAAAGATCCAAATAACATACATCTTTATTATTTAGAGATATTTTAAACCTTTTAACCCTGCTATTATTTTCCCAAGCCAATTTAGAGGATTGATAACCATTTAGTATGCTAATTTCTCCACCGCCCATTATACTCCAATCTTTAAATTCTAAATATTCTCCAATTCCATAATCTTCTTTACCCTCTACCCAAGCCGTTCTTGGGTCGTCATCACAAATGTTATTTATAGCGTAATTATATTTGCCTTGTGGAGCTAAATTACTAGATGCCTTTATAATCTCCACTAATGGCCCCTCGCACATCGCTCTCCAAGTCCATCCATCCATAGGACTTGTACTTTTAGGTTGATTAAACCAGTTTATATATTTACTGCCAATTGCTTTAGATTTTATTATTGGTAAACTATCAACTTTATTATTACTTATTTGTGCAACACTATTTAAAAATAGAATTGAACATGTAAGAAGGCTTAAAAAAATCTTCATTTGTTTTTATTTTAAATAACCGTTAATTATTGTAGTACTTGGACTAATGGTAGTTATAACAGTACCTGCTGAAAAAATAACTGGTATAAAATACTTTTGGACATTAGCTCCTCCTAAACCATTAAATAATTTCCCGTTAATTAGTATACCATTACTATTTTGATGAGCTTTGAAAACAACTAATATCTTGCCTGGTGGAACAGTGTAAGGTGAACTCGAATTTATTAATATTATTAGTGGTGTAATTAAAGGATTTTTATCAACAGTAAATCCATAAACTACATTACTGTTATTGTTAGAGCTAACAGTAGTGCCATTTGGTGCCAATAACGGTAATATAAAATTATTTTGTCCTATATCACCAGTGGCACCCGCTGGATTACAAGGAACCACATACCCATTAAAATATATTACACCACCCCCATTAATATTATCATTATTCCATACGAGATAAAGTGATTTAGTGGCTGGTACTATATAAGGGGTAGTTAACAAGTTGTCCAATACAACACTTTGAATATTTGTAAAACCATCAGGGTATATCAAGCTCTCGCTATTACCATTCATTCCTGCAACGCCTTGAATCCCTTGCGCACCAGTTGCACCAACAGAGCCAGTTACACCCGTTAAGCCAACTGGGCCTTGAGCTCCTGTTGCTCCTGCAGCTCCAGTTGCACCTGTCAATCCAATTGGTCCTTGTGGCCCTGCAACACTACTTCCTGCATTTTCTGCATACAAAGCATAAGGTACACTTTGCATTTGGGTAGTACCCATAACAACGTAAGTGGTTCCGCCAGCAGGGTCAATTTCTGTTTTTAAAAACTTTAAACCCGTAGCCCAACTAATAGCTGTAAAGGTACCAATTGTAGGTATGCCTTGCCCAACAACTAAATCAAACACACCATTTATGTTTGTTGTAGTGGTGTGCGTTTCTTGGTACTGTATAGTACCTGCTGGCGAACCGCTTAATACTGTTAAGCGTACAGATATTGTTTGGTTAGATAAAATAGCACCTAAACTGTTACGAGCAGCACCTTGGTACTTAATGCCTTGTGGCGCTTGGCTAAATAAATTAACGGCCATTAAAAAGGCAATTACAAAAAGATGGAT
Source organism: Bacteroidota bacterium (assembly GCA_025363015.1). Classification (GTDB taxonomy): domain Bacteria; phylum Bacteroidota; class Bacteroidia; order B-17B0; family Aurantibacillaceae; genus Aurantibacillus. Next base: position 2,145 of record JANYEQ010000050.1, on the reverse strand, counting down.
GTGTTTGTTATTTTTCATATTTTGATTATTTTTTGGGTTATAGTTTTTTGTTTAGTTGTAATAGTAAGGTAGTACGCTCCTTGTATGTAGGGTAGCATATTAATAATAGAAACATATTGGTTACTCTCAAATAATAATTGCCCTAATGCGTTATATAAGCTAATTTTTAAAATAGAGGTGTTTTCATTTTCTATTTTAATATAATTAGAAGTGGGGTTAGGATAAATTTTTAAATCATAATCATTATTAGTTTCAAAAATTGCGGTTGTAACTTGACTAAATTGATCTTGAAATCCTAACGAAACATTAAATGTTGGTTGATTATAATAGGATGTAAATGTTTCGCCAAATGTAAATGATAGTTGAAGTGAAGCATTACTATAGTTTGCTCCGTTACTTGATAAAGTAATTTTCTCAACTGTTTGGCTATAGTAAAGAGAAAATTGTGAAACAAAAAGTATAAAAATTATTTTTCTCATCTTATAAATATTTTATAGCAAACATATTCCTTCAAATTAAATTAACCTAAATACAATTCGTCCATTTTTTGTATTTTGGCTATAACTTTTACAAAGGCTTTTACCTTTGTTAGTATAATTAACTACAATGAAGGTTTCTGTAAAATTGATTGAAAAACTAATACAACTTACAAGAGGTTCGTATCCCTTTGCTATTGCATATATGAAAGACTGTGATAATCTTTCAATAGCTATAAAAGAAAAAACAAATCACATCATAAGTGCTACAACTTTAAAACGGATTTTTGGATTCACTAAATCTGATACCAATCCATCAGAATATACACTAAATGCTTTAAGTGAATTTGTTGGTTTTAACAACTGGAGCGAATTTGAAAAACAAAAAGGTTCAATTAAAAAAATTGAAAAAAGTAATTGGGAAGATTTAAAAGAGAGTGCAACTATAGTAAGTAATTACACATTGGATGTTTTAAAAAACAATTCGGGATTTGAGGCCAATGTTTTAGTTTATAGAGAATATACAAAATCAGTATTTAAAACATTTATTAATTCACATTACACCGCAATGGCTATTATTGCTGATGGCGGTATGGGCAAATCTACTATGCTACTGCAAGAAGTTGAACACAGGTGGCTAGGTGAAAACACCGTAAATAAAAATGATATTATTTGGTTTATTTCGGGTAGTAATTTACGTGGGCTTTTTAGTAAACATTTTGATTTAGAAAGTTGGTTTATGGATATGTTTTCGTTAAGCAAAGAAATTAATTATAGAGAGTATTTTTTTAAAAACGAAAAAGAAAGAAAGGGAAACATTTATTTAATTATTGATGCGTTAGACGAGTTAGTAATACAATCGCATGAATTGGAAAGTATATTTCGTAAACTATTAGAATTAATTGCAAGCAGTAAAAAATATAATTTTTTTAAAGTTATTCTATCTACACGCTCGGCCACTTGGCAACGTTTATTATCAGTGTTTGCAGAGTATGATGGCATTGAAAAACAATTTTACAATGTATCGTTTAATTCGATAGATGAAGAGTACTCGAATATACCTTTATTAAATGATGATGAAATTTGTTTAATTATAAAAAAGTATTTTTCTGAAAATAAATTAGCAGGTTTAATGCCTGTGTTTGCTCAAATACAACCCACTATAAAAGAATTAATAAAACAACCGTACTTGTTGCAATTGTATTTACAAAGTGTTTCGGTTAATCAAAAATTAATTTGTTCGGAAGTTGAGTTGTTAGAAGAATTTATAAAGTTTAGAGTTTACAAGGGTAAGAATGGGTTTGAAAAAAATGAGTTGTTTAACGCCCTGTTAGCAAATTCAAAATATGGTAAAGAAACATCAAACATTAAACGCCAAAAAGTTGAACCTATTATTTTAAAATATAAAAAACCTTATAAGGAATTAGTGTCGTTTGGCATATTAAAAGAATACAAGGTGCTTAATAAATACAAAAGCTATGTTGGTTTAGTAAAGTTTGGGCACGAAAAACTGTTTGAATATTTAATTGCAAAAAAATTAATTGAATTAAATGATGCAAAACTAAATTTTGAATTTTTAGTTAAAGTTTGTAGTGATTATAACGGCAACGAAAAGAAATTAGACATTGTAAAATACATTTGTTTAATAGCACTTGAGGCAAAAGAAGAA
>JANYEQ010000025.1 GCA_025363015.1 Bacteroidota bacterium | reverse complement strand
AAAGAAGAAGCGCAAAACTTGGGCTTAAACGGTATGCCAATCCAAAAATTTTCGCAGACAAGTATTAGCGATTGGCGTGTGGACAAAGAACGAAAAAATGAACAAAATTTTGAAGTCCAACGCTTACATAAAGAAAATGCTGAACTGAAACGTCAATTAGCAGATAACAAATCCTACATCGAAAGTTTAGAAGAGTTGATTGAAAAAGCAAAAAAGAACAGCAATAAAATTGGTGGCATTCACATCGGGGATGTGTTATCCGTTGCCTTTGAAGGATTACTAAGACGTAATACCCACATTATTGCAAAACTTCCAATGGCTTCCGAGTTAGCAGGTATCATCGAAAATGATAACAAACGCTTAGCCACTAACACAAAAGAACCAAGCGCAGACAGCGAAGCAAGTTTTCAAAAAATAGATGCGAATATAAACACTACTGCGCTGAATGAAAAAGATAGAGTGTTATTGGAACTCATTAAAGAAATACAAAGCCAGTTTGAGGAAAACGAATTTGGTTCGGTAATGGAAATCCTTGACAGCTTGAGTAAAGACAAATCACTTATAAAAATTGTATTTGACTTACTGCAAGAAAACGAAGAAGAAGAGAGCGAAGAAGAAACAACTAAATAAAAAAATTAACCTTAAAAAATTAAAAAAAACAATGATAAAATTTTCTTACAAAATGGACATCGCCGCCAACACAGAAAGCGAAGCCACTATAAAAATGAAAGCCCTGACGGTTTTGGCTGTCAAGCTAACGGCGAAAGAATTAGACAAGTTAGCCGACATCATTAAAAACGACCCGATTAAAACGGCAATGGCAAAAACAGCTTTAGGAGTTTAATAAAAAGAAAAAAAAGTTTTATCGAAATGGAAAACACAGCAACACATAACCAAGCAAACCCACAAGAAGAAATGAGCCTTAAATCAAAAGTAGGGTATTCATTCTTAGCAGTAGCAGGGTTTACAGGTCTTGTATGGCTGGGTAATAAATTCATTAAGAAAAAAGTAGAAGATAAAGCGCAGTCTAAAAGTTTTGAAGACGGCACACCACAAACCATAGCCAAACAAATTAAAATGGCTTTTGAGAACGATGGTTATTGGGGAACAGACGTTAAAGCCCTGCGGAAAGTATTGATTGACATAAAAAGTAAGGCGCAGTTAAAACAAGTATTTGACGTATACACCAAAGAGTACCATAGAAATATGTACAAGGATATGAGTGATGAATTGCAAACAAGTCAATACGATGAAATGTTGCAAATCATAGCTGCCAAGCCAAACAAGGTGGGACAAGTTCCTACTATCAGTCAATACTCCGCTTGGGCAAAACGTTTAAAAGCCGCCTTTGATAAAACATACGGCTTTATTCCCGGCACAGACGAAGCCGCTATTAAGGCAGTATTTAATGAAATACCGACACAACTTGATTTTGCAAGAGTAGCCGTTGCTTATCAAAAAGAATACGGGGACAAGTTAATGGAGGCTTTAAAAAGTGAATTAGAATATTGGGAGTACCCTGAATATATGCAAATCATCATCTCAAAACGCAAAGCATAATACAATGAGCAAAATAAAAAAAATAAAACAGAAGATAAAAAAACCACAAACACCAAAGCCTCTAAAAAAAGATGTTGCAAAAAAAGGGACTGGTAGTAAATGGTTGGCGGTAAGTTTAGGTTTAGCGGCAACAGGGGCTTTGAGTTATTTTGGTTTTCAGTATTGGAAAAAAAATAAAGCTGCTAACAATACTAACAGCAATGATATAGCGGTAACAAACACAGGTACAGAAACATCTGCCCCAGCACATAACGCACCAATCAAACCAAAATATACTGCACCAAAAGAGCCAGCTACAAAAGATGCTTTTCCATTAGCGAAAGGCAGTAAAGGCGATAAGGTCAAAGCGTTTCAACAAGCCTTAATCACAAAGTACGGTAAAAGCATTTTGCCGAAATATGGTGCAGACGGCGATTTTGGTTCAGAGATGTCAAGTGCATTAAAAAAAGCAGGGCTATCCGACAGTATTACCGAAACCACTTTTAATTTATTGGTTAAAGGTGCAAGCCCCGACCACACAGCCGTAGCAAAGGATTTATACACTGCCGCAAAAAGTAAAGATTTTAATAAAGCCATTGGTTTATTAAAAACACTTCGCAACACCGATGACTACAAAGCTGTGAGCGATACGTTCGTAAACTACCGTATTGGCAATGTTAGACAAACGTTAGTAAATGGAATGCTTAATAGTTTTAACGATGCCAAACAAAAAGATGCGATACGTTTAGCTTTTTCTAATATGGGCTTGAAATACGATGGCAACAAATGGTCGTTAGGCGGAATAGAAGATACCGCTAAAAAATTAATCATTACCCTACAAAACACAGAGGTTTGGAAAAATCCATGCGTATCGGTGGCAGTCCCTGCAAATATGGTATTGGGAGGATTCATTACCACTCGTGGGAACTACACTCTTTTTGAAAATGAACAGCACTATTTTTTAGTGAACACACAGCACATCAAAGCCTACAATTAAAAAAACAGAAAATAATAAAAACACACAAATACTAAAACAAAAAATATGAATACAGAAATTAACACCACCACTAACAAACGCAACATTAAATATGTTGTTATTCATTGCACCGCTACGCCGCAAAACACGACCATTGAAAGTATAAAACGCTTTTGGAAAGAACAACGAGGCTGGGGCGATACACCGGGTTATCATTACATCATTGAAGCCGATGGCGAAATCACACAACTCTTAGATGAGAATAAAAACAGCAACGGTGTATATGCGCACAACAGCGAATGTGTAAACATTGCCTATATCGGTGGCATTGATAAAGACGGTAAACCAAAAGACACTCGCAGTAAATCACAAGAACACGCACTATTTGATTTAATCGTATCGCTTACAGAAAAATATAAAGGAGCAAAAGTAGTTGGTCATCGTGATTTTCCCGATGTGAAAAAAGCCTGCCCAAGTTTTGACGTAAAAACGTGGTTAGCCAATTACACGCCGAATGTAAAACCCTTTTAAATAACAGACAAAGTCGCTTCAATTAATTAGTGTTTATCAGATGAGTAAAGAAGTTGTTGATTTTATAATGAAGTATGCGAATGATGTGATACAAAGTGTGAAGGGACAACACATATTCCCTTCTATCAAAATGGCGCAAATGATTATAGAAAGTAGTGGCAAAGATGAAAACGGAAAGTTTGGAATAGGTAAAGGACTTGCGGTACGAAAAGCAACTAATTATTTCGGTATCAAAGCAGATAAACGTTGGACGGGGAGAAAAGTAGCTTTAAGTACGCCGAGAGATGGTAAGCCTGTGAGTTTGTTCAGAGTGTATCCTGCCCCCTTAGATAGCCTGTTAGACCATACGCAGTTTCTTTTAAACAACTCACGTTATAAAACTAACGGCGTGTTTGAAGCAACAACACCGCAGGAACAGGCGGTGGCATTGCAGAGAGCAGGGTACTCGGAAAGTCCGACTTACGGTAAAACATTAGTTGCATTTATAAAGGCTTACAACCTAACTGAATTAGATAAAAAAAAGTCTGTACCACCTAAACCCTATTTTTTATTGGCTGGCGGTGTACTCTTAATTGCAGGGGCAGTTATTTATAAAGATAAAATAAAGCAGACATACAATCAATTACTAAAAAAGAAAAACAAAAATGAAACTACTTAATTTTTTAAAAGAACTATTAAAAGATAAAACAAACAATTACAGTATGAGGGAATGCGTGATTGCGATTTGTTTGCTGCTTATCATTATCAGTTGGCTTGCCCAATTACTCTATGAAATTGCAACACCCGAATATATGTTTTATTCCATTGTCAGTTTAATAGCCACAGGTTGCTTTGGATATAGCATCGAAAAACCAAAAACAAAAGAATAACAAACCACTACAAACAAAATTAAAAACCACTAAAAAAATAAATTATGAGAAACACATTTAAAAACTTAGGAATAGGCATAGGCATTTTTGAACTCATTGTCTTCATTGGCACTTGTAGTTTTAACCACAGGCAAAATCCGCCACCACCTGCGCAAACAGATACCAATTATATAAAAGTACTAAAAGAAAAACAAGCGGAACTGAATACTGCCTATAAAAAACTGGTAGATGATTTACAAACCGCCAACGACAGTTTATCAAAATCTATCTCCATACATAAAGCGACACTATCTGTATATCGTGAACGTTCAAACAAATTGGAAAAGCAATTAATCAATTTAATAACTCAATCCGATAGCACCAAAACTGTAAACGATAGCATTAGCCCTTTAACTGAAAATTATTTTGACATACAGCACGAGCGAGATAGCACTTGTAACCAAACTATCCGAGCCTTAGAATTAATCAGCGCAAAAAAAGATAGTGTAATTGTGATACAAAATAGAGAGAAAGATAATTATAGGGATTTGCAGAAAGAACAGGAGCAACAAGCCCTGCAATTAACAGAGCAATTAAATACCGCTTATAAACAACAACGCAAAGCAAATTTAAAAAGTAAAATCGGTGCAGGGGCGTTGCTTTTAATGACAGGATTTGCAAGCGCATTACTTATTCATCAAACTTTAAAATAATTATTAAAAAACTATGAAAGAAAAAACACTCGTGTCCACTTGTACGCTGATAGGTTCTTTAGCCTCTTACTATTACGCCAAAACACATACAAAAGATGTTGTCCCCTATGTTATGATAGGGGGCTTTGTTGGGGCGTGGTTAGGAGAATTAATAGCGCAAGTTACCATCGGCAAAAACAAAGACAAGTAAAAATAATAGTAAAAACTAAAAAATTATGGCAATAGAAATCACAAATAATGGCGCAAGCCTTAAAATTAAAAATGGGGCGTTAATACGCAACATTATGAAAAATCAAATACTGGAAATAGTAGTTGTAAAAACAAACATTATTAAAATTGATAACGGCAAAGGAGTTTTATACAATTTATTTATTCCCTATGCCGATGTAACTATACCTGTAACGGCTGACCCCGAAGCCTTAAAAGATGCTATTAACGATATGATGGCTGTTTCGGTTATAGTAGGTAATGCTACCGAAGCCAAACAAATTGAAGAGATTGTGAAACTCAATAATTTAAACACTACTGTTTCACAAATCCAAACATCGGTTAGCACATTAGATAGTAAAATTTTCTTTGAACCCGTTTTAATAGATGAAAGCAATCCCAATATTATTTACAAAGGCTTCGCCAGTCCTTCGGCGAATTTACAAGATGCAGTTTGGGCAATTCAAAAAATCAGCAATACAGGAGATGTTTGTTCTTATCAGTGGGCAGACGGAAACAAAAATTTTGATAACATCTGGAATAACCGTCTTAGCTTATTATACTCGTAATATGGGCTACTTCTTAGATATATTAACAGGTAAATTATTTAATTTCAGTAACGCAAAAGGTATTGATATTAATGCAGGCACGTCCGACAAATTAATTGTAACCCCAAAAGCATTAGCCGATAGCGACCAGTTTTGTAACACCAGTATTCCGCTGGTGTTACCAACTGTGTTTAGCACTAAAAGTGCTTTGTTTGTAGTAAATACGAATGTGTTTGTACTGCCAACAAATGGTTACTTTTTTTTAAACCGTAGCACAAAAATCAAAGCACAATTATTTGGATACACGATTGTAGATGCAGGCTTAGTTGGCGAAGTCTGTATTGTTGATATAGGTACTAATAAAATTGTGGCTAACTCCACAACTGCATTTAAAAATACAATTTACAGTTGTATTGCCAGTAATATTGTAGAATTAGAGGCGGGAAAGGCTTATTCTATTGCACTTCGCAGGGTATCGGGCACTGCCTCAAAATCTGTTTCGGTGCGAGCTGCCACAGTAACCTTAAAATTAGTGAGTGCATAATGATAACAAAAAAGTATAGTGTACTGCCTGAAGTGGTGTTAGGAAATATCCCTGCAATAGATGTTCCCGAAATAAAAGTTCGCTACAATCGTTCATCCCGAAAAAAGTTTTTAGGAAAAATAACTACCTCAAAAGATGTGGCTGATTTTATACGACATACCTACCAACGAGGAGATGTTCTATTACAAGAACATTTTATTGTTTTATACCTTAATCAATCTAACACCATTATTGGCTATTACAAACACACCATAGGAGGTATTAATTCAACCGTTGCAGATGTTCGTTTAATTTTATCGGTGGCATTAAAAGCCGCCGCCGTTGGTATTATTCTCGCTCATAATCATCCAAGCGGAAATACAAAGCCGAGTGAAGCAGATAAAAATTTAACTGAAAAGATTAAAGAAGCGGCTAAGTTAATGCAGATTTCTTTGCTTGACCACATCATCATTACAAAAGATAGTTTTTTTTCCTTTATTGATAATGGCTTATTGGGCTTTGATACAAGGCACATCCTACCAAAAGCCTTACAGGAATTTGTAACCTTTATGGAAAAGGATTTACGAATGGGCTACAAACACAACAAACGAAGTGTGGAAGCCTTAGCCTATTCGTTAAAGATTGACGACAAAACAGAAATAAAAGAATTAACTGAACTCGCTATTGTAAATGTAGCAAGAGAAATAGCACACCGTCAAGGCACAATAGAAGAAAAATTTGAGCGCATTGTAGAGCTGTATAACAATCAAATGATTTTATCGCACCGCACCTCTCAAAGTATTTTACTGCAACAGTATTCTACGCCTGCCCCTATTGCTTATTTAATGGGAGTATATTGTGGTTTACAAAACTTACAAACTAAAGGTGGCTATGCTTTTGAACCAAGCGCAGGCAATGGCTTATTAACCATTGCTGCCAATCCTGAACGTGTATATGTAAATGAAATTGACCTCGTACGCAACCGTAATTTAAAAACACAAGGTTATGCCAATGTGTTTAACAGAGATGCAACAGCC
>JANYEQ010000007.1 GCA_025363015.1 Bacteroidota bacterium | reverse complement strand
CCCGCAAACTAAAATGGTTGACCCCGCTACTAAAGTGGTTGACCTAGTGACTAAAACCGTTGACCTAGCGACTGTAGAAGTTAAAATTGTTAAAATACTTGCAAATATTACTCAAATTTACTAAATAGACTCTTCCGCACGCTTGCAAACACATTTTGGTGCTTTTTTTCAATGGTATTAATTTTTTATTAACACAAAATAAGTTTGCAAACTTCCGCCCCGCCTGTGTGTATCGTCCTAAACGTAGTTTGCCGACCCTTCAACAATAACATAAAAAAATGCCTCGCCTTTTGTTCACGACATATAATTTCAAACATTGGAGACGACAACCATTTAAAAGTTTTCGTTTTATTAATGTTTCCGTACCTTTAGACAGTTTTGACTTACAAACTGTGTGTGGCGCACAACGTATAACAACAAGCAAGCACAATTTTTGGCGTAGCACTGCTCAAATGTAGGGCTGGACAAAGCCAAAAACTGATGCCTGCTTGCAAAACGTTATACGTAATGCGCCATATAGACGGACATATAAATAATGGTAAGACGAGAACGGCATTCTCTCATGGACTTCGACATTTTAATTCTCCAAAGCATTTTTTTAAGTTATTGTTGCCACCGCACTTTTTGCGCCGTGACAACGGCGCAGTTTGGCTATCGCCTATTGCAACCAATTTATTTGCTTCCTCCCCGACAGCTTTACAAAAGCAAATAAATCCGTTGCAATCCCTCTCGCACTTTTTTGGGTTTTTCAAACCCAGTTTTGCTATTACTAATTTAACTCAATTTGTTTTTGCAAGAGACAGGCAAAAACAAAATCAGTTAAATTTACTTACGCACAAAATAGGCGTGCTTTGCACTCTGTTTGCGCATCTCGCTCCGCTCAGTCAAAAGCGCAAGCCACAGGCGTATGGTATCTTTTAAATATTAACTATCTATGGATTTTATAAGCTACTCCGAAAAATTAGAAAATATCAAATATTATATAGAAAATAAAATTTGTGTAAACGCAGTTTCGCTTTCTTTAAAATTAGGTATCCCAAAAAGAACAGTTTTAAGAATGGTCGACAAATTACGTCAAAAAGGAGCTAATATCATTTATTGTAAAAAGGAGAAAAAATATTTTATTAACAAAAAATAGCAAGTGCCACTTTTTGGCACTTGCTCCATATATATTTGTTAAATATTAATTTTAAAACTATTCATTATGAAAACAAAAAAAATTATTACATCAACGTTTATATTAGCGGCCTTTCTGTCTACACAAGCGCAAAATGGCCCTCGCTGGTCGCCTGCGGGTAACTCTGCAAGTAATGGAGATTTTCTGGGCACAACCAACGCTTTTCCACTACCGATAAAAACAAATAATATCACTCGTTTCACATTTGATACTAACGGAGATATTATTTTTAACTCATTGGCAAACGGAAACGCTAATCGCTTAATGAGCATAGATGCATCTGGCAAACTTTCAGCTTTAAGTGGCACAGCTGTTACTAATTTGTTTACTAATAATGGTATCGGTGTTTTTCAAAAAAGTGGCAATGATTATTATGTAACTACAGGTAATGTTGGTATAGGCATTGCGCCAAGCCCTAGTTTTAAACTAGACGTTATAGGAGATGCTCGAATCAGTAATAATCTTTATGTTGGTGGGGGTATTGTAATTACTAACCAAGTGCAGGCAGCTACGCAAATTAAAGGTTTAGATTTTAAAGTTGATAACTCCCTTGCCGTAACAGGCTCTAGTAGTTTTACCGGCACTGCTAATTTTAAAGGATCTTTACAAAATGATGCTTTAGCAGGTGCAGGTATATCAAAAGTATACTCTAATGCACAAGGTGTTTTATTTAAAGGTCCTTTTGTGCCGTCAGCATGGGAATGCGTAAGTGGCTCTCCTAATTGGAACATAGGAGGCAATAATTTTACTAGTAATGCTTTTCCGGGTATTACAGTAGCTGATATCGGCACTTGCGATAATGCCGATTTTATTTTAAAATCGAATGGAAATCCTAAAATTTGGTTAAAAAACACGCAAGGTAACGAGTTTATTGGTTTTGGTACCGCAAATCCTCAAACAAATTTCCATTTTAGTGGCGGCAATTTAGCTGTAGATCAAAAGTTGGGTGTAGGTACAACCAACCCGAATACAAAATTAGAAGTTGTAGACCCTACCAATGCACAGGTTTGTATTTATAGTACCTCTAACAATACTGCAAAAATGTTTGTGAAAAACGCCTTGTATTCTTATCGTTTAAGTATTGATGGTAATGCACAAACTAACTCTCAAATTAATGGACACATAGTTGGCAACGTAAATGTTAATCCTAATGAAGCAATTATGACGTGGGATGGTTTTGGTAATATATTACTAGGCGATAAAACGTTAAATACACAAGTAAATACTGGAGCTAAACTAAATGTAAAAGGTGAAGTAGATAAAGCAGTTGCTAATTTTGTAAGTAACCACAGCGGCCCTTTTGCTTA
>JANYEQ010000005.1 GCA_025363015.1 Bacteroidota bacterium | reverse complement strand
TATTACGAAATGAATAAAGGCAACGTAGAGAAAGAAAAAGAGCTTAAAAACCGAATGGCTGAACTAAAAAGAAACATTGAGAAATTGGAAGAGAAGCATTTTATTAAAGAAGAAATGCCAAAAGAAACCTACAATCGTTTCTTAGCAAAGTATATGGCGGATTATGCAATTTTAGAGAAGGAAATCAACGGTTGTGGTATTTACATTTCGAACCTGAAAGGAATGCTAAATGAAGCCTCATTATTATGCCGAAACCTGCGTAAACTGTGGGTAGACGGCAGTATTAGCCTCAAGGAAAAATTGCAAAACCTAATCTTTCCTAACGGTCTGGTATTTGACAAGGAAAAGGGGGCATTTCGAACTCCGGATTTGAATTACATTATTGCTGAAATCGCCCGACACACGGGCGATTTTGCTTTAATAAAAAAGGGACTTAGCTTTTTTTATGAGCCAAAGTCCCTTTGTGCGGAGAAATAGGGATTCGAACCCCAGGTACCTTACGGTACAACAGTTTTCAAGACTGCCGCAATCGACCACTCTGCCATTTCTCCAGAGGGGGCAAAAATACTATTTTTTTTAATTATATACCAATTTTTTTTAAATATTATTGCATAACTTTATATTTTTATTTGAATACAACTAAAAATACCAAGCAAAAAACAATATTTACATTAGCATTTTTAATGCTTTTGGGCTTTACTATTAATTGCCAAATTACAGCTTATTTTAATTATGGCGTTTTTAATGTTCCAAAAAACAATCCCTTTTTAGAAACTTACATTACCATAGACGGCTTTTCACTGAAAGCAAAAAAAATAAATAACAAATATCAAAACTCTGTAAACCTACTTTTTACAATTTTTAAAGACACCAATATTGTAAAAGCAAATAAGTATAATTTAATTGGTCCTTTTTTTGATGATACTTTAAAAAGCCCAGCATTTATTGATCACCAACGCTATACCCTGCCAAATGGCACATATACTGTTGTTACTCAATTAACCGATAATTTTAATGCTAAACAAAAACCGCTAATCACTAAAAGCATAGTAGTGATGGCATTTAATAATAATTTACTTCAATCTTCAAGCATTCAAGTATTAGAATCGTACAAAAAAGCTACAACTATTACTGCGCTTACAAAAAGTGGTTACGATTTAATACCCTATAATGTAAATTATTTTCCTGAATCGCAAAACGAACTTGCATTTTATTTTGAAAGCTATAATACTGATACCGTGCTAGGGAAAAATAAATCTTTTATTTATTCATATTACATCGAAACGAGTAATACACTTAAAAAATTAGACAGTTATGGCGCCTTCAAAAAACAAACAACTGCAGCCGTAAATCCTCTATTAACAAAAATAGATATTAGTAAATTAGGTAGCGGAAGTTATAATTTAGTAATTGATATTCGCGATGAAAAAAATATATTACAGTTTCAAAAAAAATATTTTTTTCAACGCTTAAACAAAGCGATTGATATAGTTGCTTTAGCTGGCTTTGATGAAAAAAAAACTATTGCCGATTATTTTGGTAGCTGTAATAATACCGATACCTTAAAAATGTTTGTAGAATGTTTGTGGCCCATTGCCAATGCCTTAGATAAGGAAAGAGTAATTAATCAAGCTACAAAAAAAGACCCTGCGTTAATGAAAAAATTTGTAATTGATTTTTGGCAACGCTACGCTGCCGATACCGCTAACCCTTTAAAGTTATGGTCAAACTATTATAAAGATGTACAACAAGTAATGGCGCTGTTTAAATGTGGTAAACAGCCTGGCTATTATAGTGAGCGCGGAAGAGTGTATTTACAATATGGACCACCCAACCAACGCTCGCAACAATTTGCCGAAGAAAATACATTTCCCTACGAAATTTGGCAATATTACCGCTTAAACGATAGAAGTAATAATCAATTTTTTAGTAATCGAAAATTTGTATTTGTAAGTAAAATGTTGGGCGATGATTGTTATAATCTTATTCATAGCAATATGCGAGGCGAAATTTATAATGAGCGATGGCAATTTGAAGTTACTCGCCGAAACAACAATGGTATTGCAAATCCTGATAATACAATTCCTGCAGGTACAGAAAATAATAAGTTTAACGAAATTTACAGCAACCCACGTTAAAAAATTATATGCAAAATTTTAAAGTAGCAGTTGTAATTTTAAACTATAATGGGGTAGTTTTTTTAGAGAAATTTTTACCTACGGTAATTAAATATTCTAACCAACATCAAATTTATGTAGCGGATAATGGAAGTACTGATGCTTCTATTAACTATTTACAAACTAATTTTAAAACTGTAACGGTAATTAATAATAAGGGTAATTTTGGCTATGCAAAAGGCTATAACCTTGCATTAAAAAAAATACAAGCCGATGTTTATGTATTACTAAATAGTGATGTTGAAGTTACGCCAAATTGGATAGAACCTATTTTACAATTAATGCAAAGCGATGAAAAAATTGCAGCTTGCCAACCCAAATTATTAGATTACATAAAACGTACAACGTTTGAATATGCGGGTGCTAGTGGAGGTTTTATTGATAAATATGGCTACCCATTTTGTAGGGGGAGAGTATTTAATTCTTTAGAAGAAGATAAAAATCAATATAATAATGCCATAGAAGTTTTTTGGGCAACAGGCGCTTGTTTATTTGTAAAGGCAAATGCCTATTGGCAAGTGGGGGGGTTAGATGACGATTATTTTGCTCACATGGAAGAAATTGATTTGTGTTGGCGTTTAAAAAATGTGGGCTATAAAATAGTTGTTCAACCTCAATCAACCGTTTACCATGTTGGTGGTGGAACATTAAATAAATTATCGGCACAAAAAACATTTTTAAATTTCAGAAATAGTTTAATTACTCTTACCAAAAATCATCCTCCAAAATTTTTATTTTTAAAAATTTTCCATCGTTTAAATTTAGATGGCGTAGCGGCTTTTAAATTTTTGTTTGATGGACAACCAAAACATTTTTTTGCAGTATTAAGAGCGCATTTTTCATACTATTATTGGTTACCAACTACATTAAGCAAACGTAAAAAGTTTAAACAAATTAAAGATTTTAAATTCAACATGTCTTTTATCTACAAGGGGCACATTGTGAATCAGTATTTTTTAAAAGGTAAAAAACTATTTACTGAATTAAAAAGTGGTTTTTTCAGTTAATGAATCAAATTTAAAATAGTTATTTAAACTATTTTATCAACCAAAAATTAATTTTTTTATAAATTAAAAAAGCCAATAAAAGGCTAAAAAAAACACCTCATAATTTTGTTATGAGGTGTTTTTTAAATTTAAAAAAGAGATACTTTTAGTAATACTTATTGTGTAAGTTTATTTAATTACCTATACAAACTTACATTACCTTTTTTATCATATGTACTACCATCTTTACCTGTAGCTTTTATAATGTAAAAATAAGTTCCTGCGGCACATTCTTTTCCTTCTTGGTTTTTACCATCCCAAGCAATATTACCTGTGTTGCTTG
>JANYEQ010000105.1 GCA_025363015.1 Bacteroidota bacterium | reverse complement strand
CAAAACCTGCGGAGCGGGAACAAGGATACTTTAGCACTGCAATTGCATTGCCGCATTTCCGGTAATTAATTTGTTTGTGGCGTTATAGCCCTATTAAAGCATCTTTCTATCACACAAGCTGGTTCTTAGCTATTACGCTAAGCCCTACTTTGTTAAACGAGCACGAGGGGGGCTGTGTAGTATTAGGTATAATACCAATATTCGTTCAAAAAAATACACATAAACTCATTCTTTTTCATTCATACTTCTTCATAAAATAGTTCCGTAGCTTAGGCTATGCAACGATTTTATTCATCTTCTGTATAAAAAATAATTTCGTTTCTATTGTATTTTTTTGAACGAAAATTGGTATAAGCTACTTTTGATTAAGTTCAATACTATAAATACCTACAGTTTTGTTAAAGGTTTGAGAAAAAAAAAGAAATTTTTTAGTAAAAAAAATAAAAATAGTATTTTTTTATTTTTGTAAATTTAGGTTTTAAAAAATTAGATGTAAATTATGTATTATATCCGCTTACGATAAAATGCGTAAAATAGTATAGGAAAAATAAGTAAGGTTAAAATAGTGGCGGTAATTAAGCCACCAATAATAACAATGGCAAGAGGTTTGCTGGTTTCGCTACCAATGCCTGTGCTAAGGGCCGCAGGCAATAAGCCAATCATAGCCATCAGGGCTGTCATCACTACTGGGCGAATACGTGATAGCACACCATCGTTTAAGGCTTGGGTTAAAGGCATTTTTTCTTTTAAGTTGTGTTTAAACACAGTTATTAAAATTACACCGTTTTGAATACAAATGCCAAATAGCGCAATAAAGCCAATACCTGCCGAGATGGAGAAATTCATATTAGTAACCAACAACGCCCAAATGCCACCTATTATTGCAAAAGGTACATTTGCCAATACTAATAGGGCATCACGGCTATTACCAAATAATATAAATAGTATTAAAAATATTAAAACTAAACTAATTGGTACTACTACACTTAATCGTTTACTGGCACGTTGTTGGTTTTCAAAATCGCCATTCCAAGTTATACTACAACCTTTGCGCAATTTTACTACTTTATTTACTTTTAGTTGCGCCTCATCTATGGTGCTACCCATATCGCGCCCACGCACCGAAAATTTTATTGCTATAAAACGCTTGTTATCATCTCTAAACAAAAGCAACGGACCAGTAATAGTATAAATTTTTGAAATTTCTTTTAAAGGAATTTTTGCACCACCAAGGCTGGGTACTTTTATTTCGCCAATTTCCTGCTCGCCTTCACGGTAGCGTTTATCAAAGCGAATACGAACATCAAACTTACGATTACCATCGTAAAAATGCGTTACGGCTTTGCCACCAATTGCCATTTCGATAACTGAATTACAATCAGCGGTATTAATTCCAAAAGCTGCCATACGCTTACGATTAAGCTCTATGCGTAATTCGGGTTGCCCCAAGTTTTTAATAATCCCTAAGTCTTCAATACCTTGCACTGAGTTTAATTGCGTAAATACTTTGTTAGCTTGCTCTTCAATGTATTCTAAATCATCACCAAAAATTTTTACGGCTAAACTTCCTTTAACGCCACTTACAGCCTCTTCTACGTTATCCATAATGGGTTGTGAGAAATTGAAATTTATACCTGGAAAATACGCTAAATCTTTTTGCATCGCAGTAATTAATTCGGTTTTACTTCGCCTCGATTTCCACTCTTCTTTTGGGAATAAATCTACAAAAAACTCAACATTATAAAAACCCGTAGGGTCGGTGCCATCGTTGGGCCTACCGGTTTGGCTCATAACTTGCTTTACTTCGGCATATTTAGAAAATACTTTACGCATATCTGTACTTAGCACCACTGCTTGTTTTAACGAAATGCTTAAAGGTAAGTTGGCACGAATGTAGATAGAACCTTCGTTTAATTGCGGTAAAAATTCGTTCCCTAAAAATTTGAAAGAGAAAAAACCTGCCACAACAATTGCACAGCCTATTATAATACTTAAACGGCGTTTTTTAAAACATAAATTATAAACGTGCATTATGCCTTTTTGAATGGCTTGTACAAACACATTATGTTTTTCTTTTACATTTTTTCGTAATAATAAACTTACTAAAACTGGTACTAATGTTAATGTATATAGCAAAGCGCCAAGTAACGCAAAGCCCAAGGTGTAGGCTAAGGGGGAAAACATTTTCCCTTCTACTTTTTGAAACGAAAAAATAGGAATTAGGCAAGTAATAATAATTAATTTTGAAAAAAAGATGGCTTTGCCCAATTCGATACCTGTATTTTTTATTAAGCCTAATTTGCTACGTTTATTAAAAGCCGCCATACCCCATGCGTGCGAGCGTTGATCGAGTAACACAAATAATCCTTCTACCATCACAACGGCGCCATCTATAATTATTCCAAAGTCGATAGCACCCATTGATAGTAGGTTAGCGTTCATTCCCATAAAGCGTAAACACATAAAAGCAAACAACAATGCTAATGGAATAATGATAGAAACAATAACCGTAGTGCGCCAGTTAGCCATAAAAATAAGCACAATGGTTGTTACTAATAAAATACCTTCTATTAGATTATGGCTTACTGTTTTTGTGCAAAATTGTATAAGTGTTTGTCGGTTATAAAAAGGAACGAGCTTCACATCGTTTGGCAAAATTTTTTCGTTTAGTTCGTCTATTTTTTTATTTACTGCATTAATAACGGCATCGGGGTTTTCGCCTTTGCGCATTACAACTATACCTTCAACTACATTATTAGATGTATCTCGACCTACTTGCCCTAAGCGAGGCAATGCACTTTCAAACACGGTTGCTATATTTTTTACGTAAATAGGAGTGTTGTTTTTATAATCTATTATTACATTATTTATATCGTCTATAGTTGATAAAACTCCTAATCCACGTACTACGTAGGCTTGATTATTTTTTTCAATCACATCGCCACCAACATTAATATTACTTTTATTAACGGCATCATATACATCTAAGGGGGTAAAATTATATTCGTCTAAAGCGTTTTTATTTAAACTTAATTCGTACGATTTTACTTCGCCACCAAAACTTACAACATCCGCAACACCTTGAACTGCTTTTAAGGCACGTTCTATTGTCCAATCTTGTATGGTTTTTAAATCGCGCGGGCTACGGTTATTGCTTTGTATGGTATATCTATAAATTTCGCCAGTGGGTCCGTAAGGGGGCTGTATTTCTGGGTCAACACCATCGGGTAAATCGGCACCACCAATTAAATTATTTACTTGTTGGCGGGCATAGGTATCATCTACATTATCATCAAAAATAATTTTCACAACACTTAAACCAAATAGGGTAGTAGAGCGGAGAGACGTTTTTTTAGCAACGGGATTTAGAGCAATTTCTAAAGGAATGGTAACAAATTTTTCAATTTCTTCGGCGCTACGACCACTCCATTGAGTAATAATGGTGATTTGTGTATTAGTAACATCGGGGAAGGCCTCGATAGGCGTGTTTTGAAAACTGATTACGCCAATAATAACTAAAAGTAGTGTAAGAAATAAAACGAGGCTTCGTTTTTTTAATGAGTAGGAAATAATAAATGCAATTAATTTTTTCATAGAAACTGTTTCGGAATTAATTGTTTAGTGCGTTATAAATTAAAAGTGCGTCTTTAGTTGCTACTTTATCGGTAGTTTTAATATCGCCTATAATGTAGGCGTAAATTTTATTTATACTTTGTACTTCAATTTTTTTGGCAATAGCACTATCGCCACTTTTTATAACTAAGTAATTCATGCTATTATCAAACACCACCGCTGTTTTTGGCACTGCTTGCATTATTACGCCAGAGTTGTAGTTAATACTTATTTGTGCAAACATTTCGGGCTTTAAATAAATATTGTTTGCTAGTTTTGTGCGTATTTTCATTGTTTTAGAAATGGGATCGAGTACGTTTAGTATTTTTGTAATTGTTCCTTTAAATATTTTATCGGGATAAGAAAGAGTTGAAATAAAAACGCTATCGTTTAAATGTACTTTATTTATATCGGTTTCGTACACGTTGGCATCGGCATAAATTTCGTTAAGGTCGCTAACAGTAAAAAGACTTTCGGTTTGGCTACCTTGAAACTGCGTATTTAGCGATATATTTTTTTCGATAACATATCCGCTAATAGGTGCAAAAATATTAAATTCGTCGGGCTTTGTACCTTGATGATAAATATCTAGCAACTCTCGACTTTTTTGTAAATTATTTTTAGATATCTGCAATTGATTTTGAGTAATTACAAATTCTTTTTCACTCATCAAACCACTTTTTACTAATGATTTGGCAGCTTCAAGATTTTTTTCTTGATTTAACACTTCGGCTTCAGCATTTTTAAATTCTTTTTGTGCATCTATTAATTCGGGGCTTTTTATTACAGCAAGTAATTGCCCTTTTTCAACTTTATCGCCTACTTCAACAGCTATGTTTACAACAATACCACCAGCAAGTGGAAAAATGCGTGCGCTACGATTTTCGTCCATACTAATTTTTCCTGTTAAATCTAATGCATTTATAACAGGTAGTTTTATTACATTACTTAATTGCGATTGATTAATTAAACTATCTAAGGTTTTTTTTGTGTCGATAACTTCCTCGGTTTGTTTGTGAGAGCAACTCGCAAAACCCGAAATTATTAATAAGATTATTACAATTTTAAGTGTGTTCATTTTTTTTATTTTATTATTGGTTTTCCTATTAAAAAATTAAGTTGTTCCGCATTTAAAATTAAGCTAGCTTTAATGGATAAAAGGCTTAAGTAGCCTTGTTTATAGCTTTCGTAATAGTTTGTAAAATCTACTAAGGATATTAATCGTTTTTGGTAACTATCTAACACCTTATCCATTAATTGTAGTAATTGATTTTCGTATTCAATCGAATAATTATTTGCAATTTTTATATTGTTTTGCAAACTATTGTAATTTGAAAATAGTTGGGTGTAAACTGTTTGTTGATTTACTTTTAATTGTGTTTCAGATTGATTGATTTGAAACCGCGAAGCCTTGATATTCCCTTGATTACGATTAAACGTGGGTAAATTAATGCCAATGCCTAAGCCATAATAATTTTTTATGTAGTTACCACTTTTATCATAGGATAGTTGAATGTTGGCATCGGGAACGGCAAGTGCTTTGTTTAAAGCATACTGTGCTTTTGCATAATCAATTAAATAGTTTGCTTTTTTTAAGTCGGGGTTATTAATGGTTGCCGTATCCATACAAGCGGTAAACGAAGGTAATTGGCGACTAATTTCGGTTAGTACATCTACTTTTAAAATCGTAGTAGGAGGTAGGTTTAATATAACATTTAATTCACCTATAATATCGTAGTTTGTGTTGGTATAATCGTTTATTTCTTTATCAATTTCTAATAAAAGAGATTGGATACGAACACCTTCGCTAAGAGATATATAACCTTTTTTTACTTGCTCATCAATATTATCACTTAATTTATCAATACTTTGCTGTTCTTCAAAAAGTAATCGCAAAGCCAATTGATTGTAATATAACTGTGAAATATTATTGTGTAATTGAAAGCGAAGGGTGCGCAACAAATTCTCAAAATCGGCTTCGGTTAATTTAGTATTTATATCGGCTAATTTTATTTGTTTGTTTCGTTTGCCAGCTAATAAAATAAGTTGATTAACGTTTACAACGCGTTCATCTGTACCTGTGCGTGTTGGATCTATATCGTAATCAGGCCTAGTAGTTTTATTAATTAAACTTTGCTCAAAATAAATAGTAGGATTTGGATATACCTTAGCTTGAATTTTTAAAGCTTTTGC
Source organism: Bacteroidota bacterium (assembly GCA_025363015.1). Classification (GTDB taxonomy): domain Bacteria; phylum Bacteroidota; class Bacteroidia; order B-17B0; family Aurantibacillaceae; genus Aurantibacillus. The sequence continues at coordinate 60,724 of JANYEQ010000105.1, read as the reverse complement.
TAAACTAATATTGTATCGTGCTGCTATTAACGATAAATTATTTTTTAAAAACAAACTATCGGCTTTATTTGCGTTAATTTTTAAAGTATCGGCAGAAAATACGTTAGTAATCGGTAATAATATTAAGCAACAAATTTTTAGTTTTAAACGCATTTTAATAAAATTTTTTAATCTAATTTTTTTTTAATCTATTTTATCTTTAATTGAATAAAGTGGTAACAATTATTTAATATCTTGAGTTAAAACGGGCATCTTTCCGTCTGTCATAATTATTTTTGCATTTGGCGAACTAGATAAACTCTTAAGCATTTCAATATGATAATATTGCAACAACTTATCGGTTAGTGATGTGTTAATAACATCTTGAGCTTTTTTTATGCCCTCGGCTTCAATAATTTTCCGTTCAGCTTCTTTTTTTTGTAAATCAATTACAAATTCCATTTTTAAAGCAGCCTGTTCTGCATTTACTTTTTCTTGTATTGCTTGTACCATTTGTGGTGGTAGTATAATGTCTTTTAATAAAACAGCATCTACCACAAATCCGTATTTTGCAATGTGTTCGCCTAGCTCTTCGGCTATTGCTTTTTCTACTTTATTGCGCTCAGTAGCATATAATTCTTTTGCATAATAGCGTGCACTAATTTCACGGGCGGTAGCTCTAAAATTACTTAACACCATTACTTCTTCGTAATTGGGACCTAACTTTAAATATACATCATTAGCTGATTCGGGTTTAACATGGTACAGTAAACTAATTTCGGTATTTACACTTAAGCCTTCTTTTGTAGGTAATGGCAAGGTGTTGAAGCTTTCTACAATGCGAACATTTATTCTAATTATTTTACTGGAGAATGGGTTGTAAAAATTTACACCTTGTTTTAATTCATTTCCTTTAATTCTTCCTAATGTTTGTTTTATACCAATTTCGCCCGGTCGAATAATAGCACATTGTTGAAAAATTACACTAATAATAAGAACGATAATGCCTTTTTTGAATTTTAAACTTTTCATGTGTGTATATTTATGTTTATTAATTAAATATTAAAACGATATATTTTTTCTAAATCTTCGGTTTCGTTTCGAATTACTTTTAGCTCGGTAATTAAACCACTATTTATTCCATATACCCAACCATGAAGGTGCAATGGACGCAATTTCCAAGCTTTTTGAACAATGGTAGTTTTTGCTAAATTTCTAACTTGCTCAATTACATTTAACTCGGTTAACCTATCTGCTTTTTTATCAAAGTCGTTTATTTGCTCAAGTTCCTGCGAATATTTATAGTAAACATCTTTAATGTTTCTTAACCAGTTATCAACATAGCCATACATTTTGTTGTCTAAAGATGCTCTTATTCCTCCACATCCATAATGTCCACAAACAATAACATGTTTAACTTCTAAAATTGTTACGGCATATTCTAGTACACTTAATAAGTTTAAATCGGTATGCACAACCACATTAGCAATGTTTCGGTGAACAAAAATTTCGCCACTTTCGGTATTGGTTACTTCATTTGCAGGAACACGGCTGTCGCTACATCCAATCCATAAATAATCGGGTTTTTGACCCAACGATAATTTTTTAAAATATTCAGGGTCACTAAGTTTTTTTTGTTGAGAAAATTTTGCATTTCCGGCAATTAATTTTTGATAGCTTTTTTCCATTTTATAATTTAAACACTAATTTTATTTTCAACTTCCACAAAGTACTTTATAGGTATAAACCCTCTCATTCATCTGCTGTATCTTGGTTTCAACTAATTCAAATTTCTATTCCAATGCATCGCACTAAGTTAATAATACTTCCATATAATCTGCTCTAGCATACCTGAAAAAGCTGGTTGAAATAGTAATTAATTTCGTAACAGCTTTAACTTGTTTCTCTTTCATTTCATAATTTTTTTTCAAAAATGCACATATTCCTACAAATACAGAATGTTTTTTCATATTTTGTTATTTTTTAGTTAATAGATAAAATAACCATTTTTGCTTTTATTTAGTGCTTAACAGAATAGTGATTATTTTATAGTTAATTTTTTATGTTGTTTATTTTTTGTGATTAGTAAAATAAAATTGTTTGGTTAAATTAAAGACTTAAGGTGCTGTGTTTTGAAATGGGCTTACCATAGGACTTTAGCAAAAAAATTTCTTTACAAAAAAAACTATCAAACTGTAAAAAAAAATGCTAAAGCCCATGTGGTAAGTATTTTAATAAATTATTAATATGATGCAGAAGTTAAAATTTGCAAAGTGATGGTATTTATGTATACACTCATTTTTTAGTTTTTAATTGATAGTTTATAAATTGATTTTATTAAAAAAATACACCAATCATTTTTTTCTTTAAAAAAAAGACAAGTTTGCTTAAAGTATTAAGCCGTAAAGAAATTAAGAATTAAATTCGAAGAACTCGAATAGCAATAAAAATAGGCTCAGTAGCCTTTTGAAATGTAGCGTAATTAAAAACTAATAGCGTAACTTTAGAAATATTACATGTTAAATTATAAAAAGGTAATAGTAAAAATGGAGCTGTATCAAGCTCCTCGTTATCATTTTCTAATTCTTCAAAAACAAAACTTTCGGTTGTGTTAGTGTTTGTATTTAAAGGATTACTAACTTTTTTATCCGAACGAAAAATAGTAGATGACGCTGTATTAATTAAATTTAAAGCATTAACCAAAAACAATACCGAGAGTAAAAAAGGAAGTATGTTTTTTCTTGATTTCATTTATATTTAACAAATATAAACTATAACATTAATAACAAAGGTTTTATTAGCATTTATTTTACATTTTTTAACTTTCTTTGTATAACAATTCAATATGCAACAAATTAAAATTACATTTTTAGGCACTGGTACTTCGCAAGGTGTGCCAATAATAGCTTGTAATTGCGATGTCTGTACCAGTTCAAATCCGTTTGATAATCGTCTTCGAAGTAGTATTTTAGTGGAAGATGATGTAACAAAAGTAGTCATTGACTCAGGCCCTGATTTTAGGCAACAACTGCTTCGCCAAAAAGTAAAAACGCTAAACGCTGTAGTTTTTACCCACGAGCATAAAGATCACATTGCGGGCCTAGATGAGGTAAAAGCTTTTAATTATTTATATAAAATGCGTATGCCTGTGTATGTTACTAAAAGAGTAGAAGAAGCTTTGCACCGCGAGTTTGCATATATTTTTGCCGAAGAAAAATATCCAGGCATACCCGAAATAGATGTTATAAATTTTGATAATGATTCGTTTAATATTGGTAATATTAAGTTTGAACCCATTAACGTATTACATTATAAATTGCCTGTAAAAGGTTTTAAAATAAATAGCTTTGCCTATATTACAGATGCCAATTTTATTAGCGAAGAAGAAAAATTAAAATTAAAAAATTTAGATGTACTTGTGTTAAATGCTTTGCGTCTTGAGCAACATCTTTCGCACTTTACCCTAAACCAAGCGCTTGAATTAATAAAAGAACTTACTCCAAAAAAAGCCTATTTAACACATATTTCGCATCAATTAGGCTTACACACTACCGTAAGCGATTTATTACCAAGTAATGTGGAGTTAGCGGTTGATGGATTACAAATTATTATTTAAAATTGTACTATGCAAAATGTTTTACCCTTTTTACAAAAATTACAAACCAATAATAATAAAGATTGGTTTGAAGCCAACCGATCAAAATATGCCATAGCGAAACAAGAGTTTGAAGACTTTGTACAACAAATAATTGTAGGCATTAATAAATTTGACCCTACTATAGGTGATTTGCAAGCCAAACAATGTATTTTTAGAATTAATAAAGATGTACGTTTTAGCAAAGATAAATCTCCTTACAAGAATAATATGGGTGCAAGTATTAACCCTGGCGGAAAAAAATCGTTAATAGCAGGGTATTATTTACACTTGCAACCCAATGCTAGTTTTTTAGCAGGAGGTGTATATATGCCAATGTCCGATAAGTTGGCAGCCATTAGACAGGAAATTGACTATAACCCACAACCTTTATTAAAAATTTTAAAAGCTACCGCTTTTACAAAATATTTTAACGGTTTAGATGAAGACGACAAACTAAAAAATGCGCCAAAAGGTTATGAAAAAGACCATAAATATGTTGAAATTTTAAAACACAAACACTTTATTGTGAGTCATAAATTAGCCGATAAGGATCTTGATAATCCAAAAACAGCTTCTAATATAATTGCCGCTTATAAAGCCATACATCCTTTTTTAGAATATTTACGCAAGGCACAATAACTATTTTGTAAAACTTTACAATTACATAATATTGCAAATTAAAATTATTTTTATATCTTCATCATCTGCAAGTGAACACCCTATAAGGTAATATATATAATTTGTTATATATACCTCAAACCGCTTCGTTAAAATTTTATTTTTAAATTGAAGTTTACATCTTTTAAAATATTTATTTTAAGTTCAATGCTTGGTTTTTATACAAAAACTTTGCTAGCGCAGTGCATTAACACCTTTCCTAACACCCAAAATTTTGAAACCGCAGCTACTTGGATAGCTGGTGGCGCCAATTCTGATTGGGCATGGGGTAGCCCAAGCAAAGCTGTTATTACAGCTGCTGGTAGTGGAGCTAAGTGTTGGGTAATTGGAGGTTTAACGGGTAGTAATTACAATGGTTCGCAGCAATCATATATTCAAAGCCCTTGTTACGATTTTTCTACATTAACGTACCCTACTGTTAGTTTTAAAGTATTTTGGGAAATGGAATACCGTTACGACGGAGCAAATTTACAATACTCTATAAACAATGGCAGCACTTGGCAAACTGTTGGTGCATATAACGACCCTAATAATTGCAATACTCAAAATTGGTATAATTACGGCGCTATTAATTATTTAAATTGGACAAGTTCTAAAAATGGTTGGTCGGGTAATAGCCAAGCCACATCGGGTAGTTGCCAAGGTGGCAATGGTAGTATGGGCTGGCTTACAAGCAAGCATTGTTTAAGCAATTTAGCAGGGCAAAGTAATGTAAAATTTAGGTTTGTATTTGGGTCAGGATTAACCTGTAATAGTTTTGATGGTTTTGCTATTGATGATTTTACAATTGAAAATGCCGTGGCTAGCCCCGTAACATTTACTAATACCTGCACCAATTTTACAAGTATTAATTCCGCCTGCCAGTCTTCGCTAAATTATGTATGGAATTTTGGCGACCCATCTACCGCGGCTAATAATACCTCTACACTCAGTAATCCAAGCCATCAATTTAGTAATGGCGGTGTTTACACTGTATCGTTAAGTACTACGGGCGGGGCATGCGGTGCAAAAACAACATTTACAAAAACGGTTTCGGTATTAAGCTCTTCTATTTCGGCGCAAACTAATGTAACGTGCAAAGGCGGTAATAATGGTAGCGCTACGGTTATGCCTTTGTATGGCAGTAATAATTTAACCTATTTTTGGTCGCCAGAGGGTGGCACAGCCGCAACTTCCTCCTCACTCATAGCAGGCAATTATTCGGTTTTAGTTACCGATGTTAACGGTTGCCAAAGTACTAGTAGTGTTACTATTACCCAGCCAAATGCCAGCACTGGTTTATCATCGCAAACTATAGTAAGTTGTTTTGGTAATACTAGTATTTTACAAGTGGTAACAACAGGCATTACAAGCCCTATTACTTACTTATGGATGCCTGGGGGTTACACCACCAATTCAATAGCAGTTGCGCCACTTATTACCACGCAATATTCGGTTAATGTTACCGTTGGTGGCGCTTGCCCAATACAAGAACAAAAATTATTTACTAACCAAATTGTGCCAAAACCTACTATTTTATTTACCAACACTAACCCAAAAGGTTGTGCGCCTTTGTGTGTAAGCTTTGCAGATAACAGTACCACCACTGCCGGAAACATTACTAACTACACATGGCAATTTACCAATGGCGTTATTGATAATACTGCTAACCCCACTATTTGCTTTAATAAAGCGGGTATTTATAAAGTAAACCATGGCGTTACAAACTCGGTAGGTTGCACTAATTTTAAAGATACCGTTCTTACCATAACGGTATTGCCAACGCCCATTGCCGATTTTGTAGCCGATAAAGATAATTTTACCGATTTAGAAGAAACCCTTGTAACCTTTACCGATAAAAGCACCGCCAATCCTACGAAATGGGAGTGGAACCTTGCAACCTTACAAAAAGATACAAATCAAAACTGCAGTTTTAAATTTACAAATAGTGGTACTTACCCAATTATACTTAGTGTTACCAACCAATATGGCTGTACTAATATAATAACTAAAACCATTACCGTATTGCCCGAATTTACATTTTATGTACCTAATACCTTTTCGCCAAACGATGATCAGGTAAACGATATTTTTTTACCAATGGGTAAGGGTTGGGAAGTAGGCAGTTACTCATTAGCCGTATATGATAGATGGGGACAAAAACTATTTAATACCCAAAATAGTAGTCAAGGTTGGAATGGTAAAACCAATGGTGGTAACGATACAGTAGCCGAGGGGATTTACATTTATAAAGTTGAAGTAAATGATAACCAAAAAAAATTACACAACTATGTGGGATACGTTACGGTTATTAAGTAAATAATTTAGGTTTCTAAATATTGTTGCAGAATAAATTTAAAGTTGAAACATAATTTTTTTAGTTTTATAATGTCTAATGTAATAGCCTAACACTTTAAATTAAAAAGGCTAAGCAATTAGTGTTTCAAAATCGGTTTCGCTAATAATTTTAACACCCAGGCTTTGTGCTTTTTTTAGTTTTTCAGGACCCATATTATCGCCCGCTAAAACATACGATGTTTTGGCACTAATTGAGCCTACATTTTTGCCACCATTTAATTCAATAAGTTCTTTTAACTGGTCGCGGCTATAGTTATTAAACACACCGCTAATTACAAATGTTAGGCCATTTAATTTAGTGCCTGTTTTTGCTAAAGCTTCTGGGCTTAAACTAAATTGTAAGCCTGCAGTTTTTAGTTGTTGTATAATTTGTTGGTTTTGTGGCGTATTAAAAAATGCAATTATACTTAAAGCAATGGTTTCGCCTACTTCATCAATTTCTAGTAACTGTTCTTTATTTAAAGCAATAAGTGCATCAATAGTTTTTACATTTTTAGCAATTTTTTTAGCAGTTGTTTCGCCCACATGCCTAATACCAATGGCATATAACACGCGTTCAAAATTTACCTGTTTACTTTGCTCAATGCCATCTATTAAATTTTGTACACTTTTTTGAGCCATGCGATCTAATGACAAAAGTTGTTCTTTTTTTAAATCATAAATATTAGCTATATTTTTTATAAGTTTAGCATCAACTAATTGGCTGATGGTTTCGCCACCTAAGCTATCAATATTCATGGCTTTACGGCTTACAAAATGTTCTATTTTACCTTTTATTTGTGTTGCACAACCGTTTTCGTTAGGACAATAATGGTTGGCTTCGCCGTTTTTACGAACCAACTCTGTATTGCATTCGGGGCAATTGGTAATGTAATTTGTTTTTATATTTTCGCGCTTGCGTTTTGTAAAATCTACGCCAATAATTTTAGGAATTATTTCGCCCCCCTTTTCTACAAATACAAAATCGTTAATACGAATATCTAATTTTTCAATAATATCGGCATTGTGCAAACTAGCACGTTTTACCAGTGTACCAGCTAATTGTACGGGTTGTAAATTGGCTACTGGCGTAATAGCACCTGTGCGGCCTACTTGGTAACTTATGCTTAAAAGTTGCGTGCTTACTTGCTCTGCTTTAAATTTGTAAGCTATGGCCCAACGTGGGCTTTTAGCTGTAAAGCCTAATTGTTTTTGCTGTTGGTAATCGTTTACTTTAATAACAATGCCATCAATTTCGAATGGTAAATCATGGCGATGAACATCCCAATAGCTTATAAAATCAAGCACTTCGTTAATATTATGACATAGTTTAGAATGCTGACTGGTTTTAAAGCCCCAACTAGTAGCAATTTTTAAATTTTCGAAATGGTTTTGCGATGGCATTCCATCACCCAACAAATAGTATAAAAAGCAATCTAATTTGCGAGCGGCAACCACCTTGCTATCTTGCATTTTCATAGTACCACTTGCAGCGTTGCGAGGGTTTGCTAAAGGTACTTCGCCAATTTGTTCGCGTTCTTTATTTATACTTTCAAATACGTGTTTTGATAAAAATATTTCGCCTCTAATTTCAAATACATTTGGATAATTACCCTGTAATTTAAGTGGAATAGATTTTATTGTTTTTACATTATTGGTTACATCATCACCCTGCACGCCATCGCCACGGGTAACGGCTTGTTGTAACTCGCCATTTATGTAAGTTAAACCAATGCTTAAGCCATCAAATTTTAATTCGCATACGTATTGTACTTGGTTAGTATTAAATAAATCGTTAGCTTGTATTTGTAAACCTTCAAATACTTTTCTATCAAAATCAATCATATCCTCAACGCTATAACTATTACCAAGTGATAGCATGGGGTAATTGTGTTTTACAGATTTAAATTCTTTTGTAATAGTGCCGCCAACACGCTGGCTGGGTGAGTTTGGAGAAATAAATTCGGGAAATTGATTTTCTAAAGTAATAAGTTCTTCTAACAATTTATCAAATTCAAAATCGCTAATTGTTGGCTTATCTAATGCGTAATAATTATAATTATGCTGGTTAAGTTGGTTACTAAGGTTAATTATTTTTTGAAGCGCTTGTTCTTTTTCCATTATTAATTATGTGTAATACTACTTACAACCATTTTTAGTAAGTTCTTCGGTAGCTTTGGTATAACCTAATTTTTCGGCCGTTTTTAAATCGGTGCAACAGCCATTAATATCGTTTGCAAACTTTTTTATTTTGCCTCTAAAATAGAAACCACGGCCAGTGGTGTTATCTAACTCAATGGCTTTATTTAAATCTGCTTTCGCTAACTCATCTTTTTCTAACATATAATAAGTTACGCCACGCTCTAAGGTTGCTAAAAAATAATTTGGTTTTAATTTTAGCGATTCATTAAAATCTAAAATAGCACCTTCGTAATCTTTTAACTGATGTTTGGTAATGCCACGTGTATAATAAGTATCGTAGGCTTTGTTATACTCTAAGGCTTTGTTACAATCGCTTAAACAGCCTTGGTCATCGGCAGTTGCATATTTTAGTAATGCACGATAATAATAGGCGGTTTCGTAATTATCTTTTAGTTGAATAGATTTGTTTAAATCTTGTAGGGCTAATTCATCTTTTTTTAAGAAATAATAAACAGCTCCTCTAAAACAATAGGCTTTATAATCGGCAATGCCCATAGCCATGCAGGAGGTAAAATCGGTTTCGGCTTGTGTATATTTTTTAGAATAAAAGTAGGATAAGCCACGGTTGTAATGTGCTTTGGCATGTTTTGGGTCTAACTCAATACACTTAGAATTGTCGGCAATTGATTTTTCGTAATCTGCTAAATCGTAGTAAGCCAAAGCACGGTTATAATAGGCTTTTGCGTATTTAGGGTCGTGGTTAATTACGGTATCATACTCTACAATTGCTTCTTTGTTTCTAAGTAATTCAATTAAATTTGTGCCTCGCCAAAAATGCGTTTCGTAATAATTTTTTAGGCTAAGCGCTTTGTCAGCATCGACAAGGCTTCCAGCGTAATCTTTTAAATAATATTTTGCCACCATTCGATAATAAAAAGTGGGTTCGTAATCGTTTTTAATAGTTGATGCAAAGTTTAAACTAATAAGGGCTTCGTCGTATTTTTTTAAATCGTTGAGGGCTGCGCCTTTGTAACACAATGCCATATAATATTTTGGATTATACGTTAAGCTGGTATCAAAATTTTTAATAGCTAATTCAAATTTTTCTAACGAAAAATTGCTTGAGCCTAACATATAATATACATCGGCTAATTTACGCCCTAATAATATACTTTCATTAAAATCGCGAATGGCAGTTTTGTAATCTTTTAAATGGTAACTGCATAAACCACGATTGTATAAGCCAACATTATCTTTAGGTTTTTTTGCTAAATAATCGGTATAAGCATCATAGGCTTCTTTATATTGTTTTTTATTAAATTTTTCGAAAGCTACTGTAAATAAAGGGTCATCAGAGGTTGACTCTTCTTTATCGCGTTGGGCAAATGTAAAATTAATGTTTAGTAAAAAAGCAATTAAAAATAGTTTGGTTAGTAATTTCATTGTTTAGTTTTTTTTGTAAGGTAAATATATAAAATAGTTTATAAATTTTGGAAATTAGCTGTTATAGGAAAATGATCAGTAAAGGTTTCGGAATAACGTTGGTAACTTTTGCAGATTAGTGTATTGCTATGTAAAATATAATCTATTCTAAATTGCGGCCATTTACCAGCGTAGGTTCTACCAAAGCCTAAACCTTTTTCGATAAAGGCATCGTTTAAGTTTTTTGATAAGGTTTGGTACGAGTATGAGGCGGCGGTATCATTAAAATCGCCACAAATAATAATTTTGTATTTACAATTTTTTATATGGAGGGCAATCATATCTACTTGCCTGGTACGTTTTGTAAAGCCACGTTTTAAGCGCCTTAAAATATTCTTACTATTTTCTATTTCTTCTTGCGCATCTTTATTTGATACAACATCGTCTAAAAACTTAGTATCGGCTTTACTAAAACTAATAGATTGTAGGTGGATGTTGTAAATACGTATGGTATCTTTATTAATAATTACATCGGTATAAATACAAATGTTATTTGATTTTGTATTAAACATTAATTTGCCTTTATTAATAATTGGGTATTTACTGAAGGTGGCAACGCCCCAGTGATCAAAATTACGCATGGTAACAGTAAACTCAGCATGGTAATAGGGGGTATGTAATAAATGTTTAACGGTATCAATATTATTAAAATCACCTTTTTCTTCGGAGGTATAAAACTCTTGTAAGCATAAAATATCGGGGTTAATTTCGGTTAAACTGTTTAAAATTTTATTACGCGATGCAGTATTTTTTTTCCAATCATATAAATCAAATAACATGCAATTGTAAGATGTTACTTTTATAGTTTTAGATTTGTTTTTTAAATCAACTACACTAAATTGTACATAACGATATGCTGTAAATACACTTATTACAAAGGCTATTAAACCAAAAATAATGGTGCGCTTAAATTGTATTAACCAAAAAATAATAAAAATAAAATTGAGTAAAAATAAAAACGGAAAGGCTAAACCAAAAAATGCGGGCAACCAAAATATTAATGGCGAAATGTATTTTGCAACAACGGCAATTAATAAACTTACAATTACAAAGTAATGCAGCCACAATATTATTTTATTAAAAATAGAGAGTTTGCGCTCTTGCCTTAATTGCACTAGGCGCCGTAAATCGGGGATGGGTATGTTGCTAAATACTGAAATGAAATTAATAATTTACTAAAGCCAAGGCTTCTTCAATATATGTATAGCTACTTAATATTTCGGGTTTACCATCAACAATGGCTACATCGTGCTCAAAATGAGCGCTTGGTAAGCCATCTTGTGTTACAATTGTCCAACCATCGTTTAAATGTTTTACTGCTTTTTTTCCCATATTAATCATGGGTTCAATTGCTAGTACCATTCCTTCTTTTAGTTTAGGACCATCGCCACGCTTACCGTAATTTGGCACCTCTGGCTCTTCGTGTAAATTTTTACCTAAACCGTGCCCTACTAATTCGCGTACAACACCGTAACCATTAGCTTCGGCATGCTGTTGTATGGCATAACTAATATCGCCTATGCGGTTACCGCTAATCATTTGTTCAATACCTAAGTACAAACTTTGTTTAGTAACATCTATTAATTTTTGCACTTCGGGTTTTATTTGCCCAACAGCAAATGTATAGGCGTGGTCGCCATAGTAGCCATTTTTTTTAACGCCACAATCAACTGAAATGATATCGCCTTCAACTAAAGGTTTATTTGTGGGAATGCCATGCACCACCGCTTCGTTAATGCTAATACATAAGGTTGCCGGAAAATCGGGCGCACCTCTGCCGCCTTTGTAGCCTTTAAATGCTGGTATGCCGCCGTTATCGCGAATAAAGGTTTCGGCCAATTTATCTAAATGTAAAGGCGTAACACCTGGGCGAACATGTGCAGCTATTATGCCTAAGGTACGTGATACCATTAATGCTGAGTGACGCATTAATTCAATTTCTTCTCTGGTTTTTAAGTAAATCATTTTTTACCAAATAGTTTTTTAAATATAGAACCTTCGTTTTTGTTATAATTTGTATGCGCTTCGGCATTTTTTAATTGGTGTAAAAACTCACCGCTATCGGGATGTAGGGTTTGCCAAATTTCGCTCCAGCCTAAAAAGCCTCCTACATTTCTATCATCGATAAAAATATCGGCATTAATTTTTCGCGAAATATTTTCATCCATTATCTCATCTGGAAAATTTTTGTTTACGGCATAAAATTCTAATCCATTTTGTTTACAATACTCCACCGCCTCCGTTAAGGGTTCGCCAACTCTATACGTCCATAAAATTAATTTATGACCTTTTTTATGTAAGGCTTTTAGGGTGGCAAAGGCAAACAGCATTTCCTTACCAATGGCTGGGTATTTGTGTTCTACAATGGTTCCATCAAAATCTACTGCAATAACCTTACTTTCTTGATTTATAAAATTTTGCATACTATAAATTTTTAGAGGTTAGTACATTCATTTCATTATCTAATTCGTACAAACGGGGTTGTGCTGTACCTATTTCAAATTCTAAAATTTGTTGGGGCGTTAGTTTTTCTAAATACATAATTAGGGCGCGTAAACTATTACCGTGCGCTGCAATTACAATGTTTTTACCTGCTTTAAGTTTTGGAATAATTTCGTTTTCAAAATAAGGAATAACACGTGCGGCGGTATCTTTTAAACTCTCGCCATTTGGTGGGGCAATATCGTAACTACGACGCCAAATTTTAACTTGCTCTTCGCCAAATTTTTGTGTGGTTTCGGTTTTGTCTAATCCTTGTAAATCGCCATACATCCGTTCATTTAAGGCTTTATTATAAATTGGAGTAATGGGAGGATGTTCGCTTGCTTGAATAGCTAATTTTAAAGTGTTTTGTGCACGTTGTAAATCTGAGGCGTATGCATAATCAAAATGATAGCCTTTAATTTTTAAACCAGCTTGTTTGGCTTCTTCAATGCCTTTTGGGGTAAGGGCTACATCTACCCAACCTGTAAATTTGTTTTCTAAATTCCAGGTGCTTTGCCCATGACGAAAAATAATTAATTGTGCCATAATTTTTGAGCTATAAATATAAGATTAAAAACGCAAGATTATATATTGGTTTTATATTTGGTTATAAAATATAAACCCCCAATCTATTGGTAGAATGAGGGTTTATTGTTTTATAAAAAGTTGTTTTAGTTAAAACTCATCTTCGTTAAAAAAGAAATCGTCTTTAGTGGGGTAATCGGGCCAAATTTCTTCAATGGTTTCGTAGCTTTCGCCTTCGTCTTCAATTTCTTGTATGTTTTCTATAACCTCCATTGGAGCGCCACTTCGCATAGCAAAATCAATTAATTCATCTTTTGTTGCTGGCCAAGGCGCATCTTCTAACCAACTTGCTAATTCTAATGTCCAATACATATTATTTAATTTGTTCTATTATTAGGTTATTTTAACTTTCTGCAAAAGAAAATATTTTTTTTGGAACTAAAAAGAAGTTTTTAATTTATTTTATACTTATATTAATAAAAAAAGCGTTTTTTACAACGCTTTTTAATTTATTTTAAAATAAAAGTTATTTAAACGGCTACTTTTTCACCTTTTAAAACGGCTGCCATTGTTTTACCAATTTCAGCAGGGCTTTCGCACACTATAATACCACATTCGCGCATAATTTGCATTTTGGCTTGTGCTGTATCTTCTGCACCACCTACTATAGCACCTGCATGGCCCATGGTACGACCTTTAGGTGCTGTTTGCCCCGCTATAAAGCCTACAACCGGTTTTTTATTACCGTTAGCTTTTATCCAACGGGCGGCTTCGGCTTCGTAATTACCACCAATTTCACCAATCATCACAATGGCTTCTGTTTCGGGGTCGTTCATTAATAATTCAACGGCATCTTTAGTTGGGGTTCCAATTATTGGATCGCCACCAATTCCAATAGCAGTAGTAACGCCTAAGCCTGCTTTTGCAATTTGGTCTGCGGCTTCGTAGGTTAAAGTACCACTTTTTGATACAATACCTATTGTACCTTTTTTAAATACAAAACCCGGCATAATACCTACTTTTGCTTCGCCAGCAGTAATAACACCAGGGCAATTAGGACCTATTAAACGACAATTTTTTCCTTTTAAGTATTCTTTTGTATAAATCATGTCTTTTACAGGAATACCTTCGGTTATACAAACAATTACTTTAATACCAGCATCTGCGGCTTCCATAATTGCATCGGCAGCAAATGCGGCGGGTACAAAAATAATACTTACATCGGCACCTGCTTTTTGAACGGCTTCGGCCACGGTATTAAATACAGGGCGCTCTAAGTGAGTAGTACCACCTTTGCCTGGTGTAACGCCACCTACCACATTAGTGCCATACTCTATCATTTGTGTAGCATGAAAAGTGCCCTCGCCACCTGTAAAACCTTGTACTATTGCTTTTGAATTTTTGTTTACTAATACCGACATGTTATAATTATTTTTAGTTTATTTATTTTAAAATTTGCGTTACGAATATATAAATTTATTAATCAATTTGTAAAAAATGTTTTACCGTTTCTTCTGATTTTATAAAGGCTTCTTCTAATTTTTCGTTTATTATAAAAACATCAAATAATTCGGCTGTTTTTAATTCTTTTTCGGCTTTGGCTATACGCCTAACAATGCTTTCGGGGCTATCGGTTTGGCGCGAGCGAAGGCGTTCTTCTAAAATTTTAATGCTTGGGGGCATCACAAACACCGCTAAGGCATTGTGTTTAAACTGATTTTTTAGGTTTAATCCTCCTTCCACATCAATATCAAAGATTACAGCTTTGCCTTTTTTCCATATTTTTTCTACTTCGGCCTTTAATGTACCGTAGTGAGTACCAGCATATACTTCTTCCCACTCTAAAAACTCGTGGTTGGCAACCTTTGCTTTAAATTCATCGGGTGTTAAATAGTGATAATCTTTTCCGTTTTCTTCAACCCCACGTTTTGGGCGACTTGTAGCCGAAATAGAAAAGCCAATATGGTTTGGCAATGTTTTTAATAAATGCCTAACTATTGTTGTTTTACCCGAACCTGATGGTGCTGAGAATATAATAAGTTTACCGCTGTGCATAATGTGATGGTAAATTTACTATTTTTTTGTAATTAATCTTCGGCTACTACAATTATAAAATCGTTTGGGCTGTAGGTTACATTACTTGATTTTATGGGGTTAATAGTAACACCGAAATGCTTATCGGAGTCAGAACTTTGTGCCGAGATGCGATAGCCAATGGCGGTTTCATTCAATTGTGCCGCGCTTTCTAATATGGTATAAAAATTAACCGCTTCGCCTGTTTTAACATAACGACTTACGGGTTTTAAATAAATTTCGCTGCCTTCGGCTTCAAATAAAATATCATATACTTTTTTTAAATCTTTGTTTTCGCTTAATTGGCTTAGCATTAACGAAATTAAGTTATCGCTTACAATAAAATCATCGGCTTTTGCAACTACGCCCAAATCACGATTTCTAATGTCTAACATTTCAGATACAATGCTATAATCTTTACCCGCTTTTTCGCTTAAATTGCGTAAGTGTAATAAGCAAATTAAGGTTTTGGCATCGCTTTCTTGTACATCAATATCTTTGTAACTTAATAAAATAATATGGTCAAACGTCTCGGTTTTTAAACTTACTAAGGTTGCTTTATCATTAATATCGCCTTTTATAAATTCTATTTTTTGTTTTGAAACATTGGCTTTTAGTTCGGCTAATTTTTCTTCAATTCCATTTACATCTGCCATGATACATACCTGCGAACCGCTAGAAACGTAATTATCTAATTCTTCAATAATTCGTGTACCACGCTCATTCCATCCTAAAATTAATGTTTTTTCAATGCCTGCATTTTTATTTTCAGAACGGTTAAATAAATTTTGTTTTACTGCAAAATTAGTTTTACCACTTAGTTTTATGGTATCGTCATCTTCAGAAATGGCTATTACACTGTCGCCCGCGCTAAATACCGTATTCATTATTGGATTAATTAAAGCCTTATCGTCTTTCGTTAAAATGCCAATTACAGCACTATTTTCGTAGGCAAATACCACATCTTTATAGGTTTTACCTGCTAATTTTGGTTCGGGTTGAAAATAAATTTCGTCGCCTTTAAATTGTAATATTTCGCTATATACCACGCTTAAACCTGATTGACGGCAGGTTTGAGCGGTGATGCGTGAAATTAAATCGGATGATAAAACAAACACAGCTTCATTGTTACCCACTAATTCTGCTGCTTCCATATTTTTTGGGTTTTTAATTTCGGCAACAATATTTAGGGTTTCTTTTTTTCGATTTTTACCATTAGTAAGTGCTAAAACCGATTTTATAACATAGGTATCGGCATTAGCTTCTTCGCTTGCTAGTACAATTATAGAACGTGCCTCGTTTGGATTTACAACAGCAATATCGGAGGCCTCTAGAGGGCTACCGCTTCTAACAATAATTTTTGTGTTTTTAAAATTTTCAATTTTCGAGCGAATTTCATCTTCCATTTCGCCTTTATCTCTATTAGCTAAAATTACTATACTTGGTTTTTTTTGATTAGAATTGGCTTCAATAATTTCGGTAATAATAGAAAATACTTTTTCACTCCAACCTAAAATCAAAGTATGATTGGTTTCTAAAACGCGCGAACGCCCTTTTTTTAATTCGTCTAATTTTCCGTCAATACCCGATGAAATGGTACCAATTAAAATTGAAATTAAAAATAAACTTCCTAAGGTTGCTATTAAGCGAACATATCTATACGACCAAACTGGTGCATCACCTCCCATTGCTCCAGGATCGATAGTGGACATTAATATTTGCCACGACCCTTCTATAAAGCCTAAGCCTTTGGCATCAGGTTCATCAGAACTAGAAATGCCGAAGATTAAAATAACAATTCCTAATGTTACAACTAAAAGTAAAGATAGTATTGCTAACCATTTAATTACACCCGATGGACCAGCTGACATTGTGTTTTCGAAATAATAACGAATTTTTTCGCGTAAAGTTGGTTTTTGCATACGTTGATTTTTATAGTAAATATAATAAAATGTATAAACTAAAAATGCTATTGTTTTAGCATTGATGTTATGCTTTTTAGGAACTACGTTTTTATTTTTGAAATAATTAGTTTGTTATATGTTTATAGGTAAACACTACTTACATTGTTTTTTATAAACTTGTAAAAAAGATAGGAAATATTTTTATTAAAAAAAACTATTAAGGGTTAAATGCAGTTTTTTTAAATACTATGTCCCATTTTGTTTTTTTTAGTCTGTAGATAATCTGCATTGTGTTTATTGGGTGCAATTATAATGGAAATATTTTCTACAATTTCTAATCCATAGCCCGTTAAACCAACTCGTTTTTTAGGATTATTAGTCATTAGTTTTATTTTTTGTAAACCTAAATCGCGTAAAATTTGTGCGCCAACGCCGTAATCGCGTTCATCCATTTTAAAGCCTAACTCTAAATTGGCTTCTACGGTATCTCTACCATTTTCTTGTAATTTATAGGCTTTTAATTTGTTTAATAAGCCAATACCTCGCCCTTCTTGGTTCATGTATAAAATTACACCTTTGCCTTCTTTTTCAATCATTTGCATGGCAGCGTGTAATTGTGGTCCACAGTCACAACGACAACTTCCAAAAATATCTCCTGTAACGCAACTGCTATGTACACGCACTAAAACGGCTTCATCTTTTTGCCAAGTACCTTTTGTAAGGGCTAAATGTTCTTGATTATTAGTGGTTACTTTGTAGGCTGCTAATTCAAAATCGCCATAATTGGTAGGCATTTGCACAGTAACTACTTTTTCTACAATACTTTCTTTGCTTAAACGATAGCTAATTAAATCTTTAATCGTAATTATTTTTAAATCAAAACGCTGAGCAATTTTTATTAAATCGGGTAGGCGAGCCATGGAGCCGTCTTCGTTCATAATTTCTACTAAAGCACCACAGGGCTCAAAACCAGCTAATCGTGCTAAGTCAATTGTAGCTTCGGTATGTCCGGTGCGTCGTAAAACGCCACCTTCTTTAGCTTTTAGGGGAAAAATATGTCCAGGTCTGCCAAAATCAGATGGTTTTATACTTGGATCAATTAATGCTTTTATTGTTTTACTTCTGTCGGAGGCTGAAATACCAGTGGTACAGCCAAAGCCTAATAAATCTACTGATACGGTAAATGCTGTTTCGTGGCTACTAGTGTTAGCACTTACCATCATTTCTAATTGTAATTCTTTTGCTTTTTGCTCCGTAACGGCAGTACAAATTAACCCCCGCCCATGGGTTGCCATAAAATTAACAACTTCGGGAGTTGCGTTAGCTGCTGCGGTAATAAAGTCGCCTTCGTTTTCGCGGTCCTCGTCGTCCACTACAATAATTACTTTTCCGGCTTTTAAATCGGTTAAAGCTTCGTCAATAGTATTTAATTTAAATTCGCTCATAAATATTTTGCAAATTTACTGAATAAAAACCACAAAATTAATGTTAACCATTAATATAAATAGTTTAAAAAACGTATTGTTAAAGCCTTTGCCAGGCTCAGAAATTCAATTGCAAATGGCGCCAAGCAATCGGCCTAATATTAACATTAATACTTTAAAAACAACAGATTATAAGCAAAGTGCTGTAATGGTAGTTTTATGCAGAGATGATGAGGGGTCGCTTTTTATTCCTTTGATTGAACGAGAAACTTATAACGGCACCCATAGTGGGCAAATAAGTTTGCCGGGTGGTAAGTTTGATATTGACGATTTAAATCTTGAAACTACAGCTAAACGCGAATGTTTTGAAGAAATTGGATTACAAAACATGGAGGTATTAGGTACATTAACACAAGTATATATTCCGGTTAGTGGTTTTTTGGTACAACCTTATTTAGCATATTGCACTACTGAAAATTTAACGTTTGTAAAGCATCAGCGCGAAGTAAAAACTATTTTAAAGCTAACTATTAAAACGTTAGTAGATGATACCATTATTAAAAGCGGAAGTGTGACCAGCGATGTAAATTTAAAGCATCCTTATTTTGAAGTAAATGAATATAAAATTTGGGGTGCAACGGCCATGATTTTAAACGAAGTAAAGGTATTATTAAAAAAATGCGCAACTTTATAATCTCAATAAATTAATGTACGCCTACAAACCTATACTTATAAATTTATTTAAAAGGTTAAGCTTTTTATTTATTATTTATACTCTTTGTCGCGTTTTATTTTTTGTATTTAATCATAGTTATTTTAACGACACCTCTGCAAGCGATTTTTTTAAAGTATTACTGTATGGCTTACGTTTTGATGCCTTTAGTATAGCGGGTACAAATAGTTTGTATATACTTTTAGCCATACTACCTTTTAATTTTTATTATCATAAAAACTATCAGCAAGTATTAAAACTAATTTTTGTAACATTTAATGGCTTAGCCATTGCGTTTAATTTAATAGATGTGGCTTACTATCCTTACAACCAAAAGCGCAGCACCTTTGAAGTATTTACACTTATGTTTGGTGGCCAAACCGATTTTTTAAAACTAATACCACATTTTTTAAAAGATTACTGGTATTTAATATTTGTATTTATAGTGTTGGTTTGGCTTGTGGTAAAGCTTTATAATTACATAGGCTCAAATCAAAATTTAGAGAAAGTGATTTTAAATTTAAAAAATGGTTTACAAACATTTGTACTATTTATTGTCATCGTTTTTTTTACAGTTTTAGCTATTAGGGGAGGCTTTCAGCGTGTGCCTATTGTTATGTTAGATGCAGCACTGTATGTTAAACCACAATACGCACCATTGGTATTAAACACGCCATTTTCTATTTTAAAAACAATAGAGTTAAACGAGTTAAAGCCCTTGCAGTTAATGCCTTTAGCCGATGAATTAAAAAACTTTAACCCCGTACATTTGCCTGATACAGGCACGTTTAAAAACGTAAATGTGTGTGTTATTATTTTAGAAAGTTTTTCAAAAGAATTTACGGGCATTAGTAATCGCAAAAGTTACACACCATTTTTAGATAGTTTAATGCGTTACTCATTGGTATTTACAAATGCGTATGCAAATGGTAAAACGTCAATTGACGGCATTCCTGCCATACTTGCTTCTATGCCAAGTTTAATGCAAGATCATTATAGCAACTCTATTTACAGTAACAATACTTTACAAACCTTGCCTAATTTATTAAAACAAAAAGAGTATTATTCTTCATTTTTTCATGGTGGTACTAATGGCACCATGAATTTTAATTCGTTTTCAACCCTTGCAGGGTTTGATATGTATTATGGCCGAACAGAATATAATAATGAGGCAGATTACGACGGGCAGTGGGGCATTTGGGACGAGCCTTTTTTATTAAATATGGTAAAACAAGTTACAACATTTAAACAACCTTTTTTTACAAGTGTGTTTACGTTGAGCTCTCATAATCCTTACTCCATTCCCGCTCAACATAAAAATAAATTTAAAAAAGGTAGTTTAGAAATTATAGAAACCATAGGCTATACCGATTATGCTTTGTGTAAGTTTTTTAACGAAGCTCAAAAACAAGCCTGGTTTAAAAATACTTTATTTGTTTTAACGGCCGATCATACTGGTATTTCTGAGGATCCATTTTATGCAAATCCTGTTGGGCAGTATTCCATTCCGCTATTATTTTATAAAAATAATGAGTTGGTGGGCACATCTAACAAAACGGTGCAGCAAATAGATGTTTTGCCAAGTATTTTAAATTATATGAACTATAACGTGCCTTATTTTTCGTTTGGTAAAAGTGTATTTTCGCAAACAAACAATACCGCCATTTATTACAACGAGCCTAATTTTTTTGTTATTAACGATAGCTTGCAATATGTTTTAAATAATAATACAATAACTCAAGTTTATAATTTTAAACGCGATAGCCTTTTAACAACATCAATTAAAGGGAAAGATAGTAATGCCGAAAAAAAATTACAAAACTTTGCTAACGCTTTTATACAAAACTACACTAATAATGTGTTAACTAATAAAACGTATTATAAAAAATAATTGTAAGCATGTCGATTACACAAAATATATTACATCTAAAAAATTCCATTCCGCCCACGGTTACACTTATTGCGGTATCTAAAACAAAGCCTAATGCGTTTATTTTAGAAGCATATGAAACGGGGCATCGCCATTTTGGTGAAAATTATGTACAAGAATTGGCAGATAAGTACCAACAATTACCAAAAGATATTAATTGGCATTTTATTGGGCATTTGCAAAGTAATAAAGTAAAACATATTGCTTCTTTTGTGTATTTAATACATGGGGTTGATAGCTTTAGTTTATTAAAAGAAATTAATAAACAAGCCTTAAAAAATAACCGAGTCATTAACTGTTTGCTACAAATTTATATAGCGCAAGAAGAAACAAAGTTTGGTTTATCGTTTGTCGAAGTTGAAACTATTTTAAACTCAACCGAGTTTAAAGAACTTAAAAACATTGCTATAAAAGGCTTTATGGCAATGGCAAGTAATACTAAGAATGAAGAACAAATTAGAAAAGAGTTTAAATTGCTAAATGAATTTGCAAAATCATTTTCTAGTTCTCATTCTTCATGTTCTATTTTAAGCATTGGTATGAGTGCAGATTATAAAATTGCCATACATGAAGGAAGCACCATGATACGCATTGGTAGTAGCATTTTTGGCGAAAGAGATTATAGTATGTAGCCCATACTCTTTAAATAATAACAAATTATAACCAAGCCAATTTTATTTTTACTTTTACACTATGTTTTTATTACTTTTTAAAGAAAGTCTATTATTTGCTTGGCAATCTCTAATCGCCAATAAATTACGCTCGTTTTTAAGTTTATTAGGCATTACCATTGGTATTTTTGCTATTATTTTAGTATTTACTATAGTTGATGGTTTAGAAAACAATATACGCGGTAGCATACAAACTTTAGGTAATAATGTGGTATATGTGCAAAAATGGCCTTGGAGCTTTGGTGCCGATTACCCTTGGTGGAAATATATTAACCGCCCCATACCAAAATATTATGAGTTAGATGAGTTACAAAAACGTTGTAAAAGTACGCAAGCCATTGCTTACCGCATGGGCGCTCGCAAAACAATTAAATATAAAAGTAATAGCATACAAAATGCAGTAATAGGAGGTATTTCGCATGATTTTTATAAAATAAAAAACTTTGATTTAAGTGCTGGACGTTATTTTACACAAACCGAAACCGATGCGGGGTACCACGTTTGCCTTATTGGTAGCGCTATTGCACAGGGTTTGTTTGGTAGCGAAGACCCTATAGGCAAACAAATAAAAATTTCGGGCTATAAGGCTACTATTATTGGCACTTTAAAAAAAGAAGGCGAAAGTTTGTTAGGGGTTAGTTTTGATTATCAAGTAATAACGCCCTTTAATTTTGCGCGTTATTTTTTAGATACAAAAAGCGAAAACGCCGATCCATGTATTTATTGTAAAGCAAAACCAAATATTACCAATGCCGAAATGATGGATGAACTTACAGGTTTACTAAGAGGCATTCGAAAACTAAAACCTTTAGCCGAACCTAATTTTGCCCTAAACGAAACAAGTTTATTAAGCAAAGGTTTTGATAGCTTGTTTGAAATTATTGGCATGGCAGGATGGATTATAGGAGGCTTTAGCATTTTGGTGGGTGGTTTTGGTATTGCCAATATTATGTTTGTTAGTGTGCGCGAACGCACTAATTTAATTGGTATACAAAAAAGTTTAGGCGCTAAAAATTTATTTATATTAATTCAGTTTTTAAGCGAAAGTGTGTTGTTAAGCACTGTTGGTGGTTTTTTTGGTTTAATACTTACCTATATTATTACCGTATTAGGCAAAGATGCCATTGACATGGATATAAGCCTATCAGGCACCAATGTTATTTTAGGGTTTACAATATCTATTTTAATTGGTATTATTAGTGGCTTTATTCCGGCATACAACGCCAGCCAGTTAGACCCCGTAGAAGCCATTAGAAGTAATTAAAAAGAAGTAATTAAAAAATAATTTTTTATTCTTTTACAGTAAAATCTGCTTTTTCGCCCGCTTTTAATGTGCCTAATTCAACGGCATCAATTTTTGTACGGCAAAGTGTTATAACCTCGTAGCCTAAGGTTTTACACATTTTGCGTATTTGTCTATTTTTGCCTTCTTTTAATACAACCTTTATCCAGTTGCCCTCTTTAATTTCGCAGGTGCAAGGTTTTGTAACATGGTAACCAATGTTTACACCTTTTGTAAAAAGTTCAACAAAATTACTGGTTGGGATTTTATCTACTTCTACCAAATATTCTTTTTCTTTTTCAAATTTTGGATTAGTAATATTTTCTACCCACTTACCATTATTACTCAGTAGTAATAAGCCTTCCGATTGTTTATCCAATCGCCCAGCAATTGATAAATTTTTATAATCTGTAAAAAAATCGGCTAAATTATTTTCCACATTTTTACTAAGCGTACTTTCGTAACCAATAGGTTTGTAAAATTTTAAATACACAAATTCTTTTTTGGCCCTTACAATTTTACCATCAATTTTTACTTCTGAAAAATCGTTTAAAAAAACATTGTCTTTTATAGCAACACCGTCAATTTCTATAACTCCTTTATCTATTGTTGCTTGCGCATCTTCGTTGGTTAATTTTAGGGTATGAACTAAAAAATATTTTATTCGGCGGTAAAAACTCATAATTGTAAAATTTAATGTTTTATTTAGACCGTAAAATAAGTAAATTTGTGGCAGTGAACGAAATTATTTCCATATCACACATAAAAAAAACCTATAAAATAGGCGATGAGGTTATTAATGCCTTAAAAGATGTATCCTTATCTATTAATAAAAACGAGTACGTAGCTTTAATGGGGCCTTCGGGTAGCGGTAAATCTACGTTAATGAACATGCTAGGATGTTTGGATAGCCCCACCAGTGGCGATTATATTTTAAATAATCTATCGGTTGCTAAAATGACAGATAATCAACTGGCCCAAGTACGTAATAAAGAAATAGGTTTTGTGTTTCAAACATTTAATTTATTGCCCCGCGCTACCACTCTAGAAAACGTTGCATTGCCTTTAGTATATGCAGGCTTTAGTAAAGAAGATAGAGATAAACGTGCCAAAGAAGTATTAGAACAAGTGGGCTTAGGCAACCGTATGAGCCATAAACCAAACGAGTTAAGTGGTGGCCAGCGCCAGCGTGTAGCCATTGCCCGTGCTTTGGTAAATAAACCTGCTATTATTTTAGCCGATGAACCTACCGGAAATTTAGATAGTAAAACATCGGTAGAAATTATGGGCTTGTTTGAAGAAATACATAAAAATGGCAACACTATAATTTTAGTAACCCACGAAGAAGATATTGCCCTACATGCCCACCGCATTGTACGTTTAAAAGATGGTTTAACCGAAAGCGATACCCAAAACCAAAAAATTATTACCTACAAAAGTAGGGTAGAGGCTTTGGGTTAAAAAATAATGTTAACCCTTTTTTAGCTAAAATAATTAATACCCAGGTTGCCTTGGTATAAGTTTAAAATTACTAAAATGTACACGGTAAATGGTGAACCACTCTAATGCAATAAAGGCAGCACTTGCCCCAGCTACATAATTAAGTTTCCCTATTTTAAATTTTTGCTCAATACCAATTAAACTATGAAAAATAATGCTAAAGTTTGCGCCTGTTTTATAATTTTTAAATTCAAAGTTTTTAGTTTCTGTACTTACTAAGGTTGAGGTTGAATCATATCCCACTAGTTTACCACTTTTATATAAATATCCATTGTAGGTATTAAAAGTGGAAGTGGTCTTGACCTCATTTATAATACTTAACTCAGGGTTTAGAGGTTGTAAATAGATATTTAAGCCAATTTAAAAATTAAAATTTAAACCCCATACAAATTTTACTAAATTATTTTTAAATAGCCAGTACCAGTACCAATATAATCATAGTGGTTCCCAAATTTAAACTTTTCTTATAATCATCATATTGATATTTATAGTAAGTTTTATCATAAGAATAAGCTAAACCAATATTCATTCCAAAAAACTGCATCTCATTAAATAAACAGATGCTATTGTTAAATGAAGCGCGTTAATCTTTAAATGGAAGTGTTCAATAAATTGTGTCAAGTTTTTAACGCAATAAAAAAGCCTATTCATTAAACTGAATAGGCTTTTAAATTTATTTTATTAATTTTTTATTTACCGTGTTTTAATCTTTTTTAGGTTCTGTACCTGCTTCCACCTTAGGCTTTTTTTCTTTTTTTGGTTTACCACCTTTTTCACGTCCTACAATATCAAATTGTTTTTTTATTTTATCATTTTTAGTAATTTTTATAGTGCCGTCAAAATCCCACTCAACGCTGTTAAAGTTTATAATTATGGTTTGGTTTTTATCATCAGTAGCACTCGCTTCTACTTCTAACAAACGTACTTCGGTATCGGTGCTATCTGTATAAATACTATCTTTATTTATGCGGTATTTAATCCATTTGTATTGAAATTTATCGTACAAAAAATCGCTAAATAATTTACCATCCTTAAACTCCATTATATCTACAATTCCTTTTTTACCTGCTTGGCCATCTTTAATCTCAAACAAGGTTAAATTAAATTTTCGCTTGTGAAGGGGGTCTTTATCTTTACCAAGTACAAAACTCATTAAAATAATTGTGCTAATTGTTATTAGCGAAATAAATAGCGATTTTTTAAAGTTCATCATAATTTTTTATTAATATTACTTTACGTAAAGTTAATAATTTATTACAAACATTACATCGTTAAATTTAAAAAAATAGTTAAAAAATGCAACCCTTAGCCGAGCGTTTAAGGCCAAAAACATTAAGTGCCTATATTGGGCAACAACACATAATTGGCGCTAATAGTGCTTTACGTAATGCTGTGGCACAAAATTTATTACCATCGTTAATTTTATGGGGCCCACCAGGTGTAGGTAAAACATCGTTAGCATTAATTATTGCCAGCGAGTTAAAACGTCCGTTTTTTATGTTAAGCGCTATAAACAGTGGTGTAAAAGATGTGCGTGAAATTATTGAAAAAGCGAGTGACAATAATATTTTTAATCAAAATAAACCTGTTTTATTTATTGATGAAATTCATAGGTTTAGTAAATCGCAACAAGACTCGTTGTTAGGTGCGGTAGAAAAAGGCGTTGTAACTTTAATTGGCGCCACCACCGAAAACCCATCGTTTGAAGTAATTCCAGCTCTTCTCTCGCGCTGCCAAGTGTATGTTTTACAATCATTATTAGAAGACGAATTAGTAAGTCTTTTAAATACTGCCATTACAACCGATGAATTTTTAAAACAAAAAAAAATTAATTTATTAGAGCATGAGTCGTTAATAAGAGTAAGTGGTGGCGACGCCCGCAAATTATTAAATGCTCTAGAAATTGTAGTAAATAGTGAAACAAAAAATGAAATTACAATTACCAACCAATTGGTGTTAACGGTTATTCAGCAAAATTTAGCCTTATATGATAAAACAGGCGAACAGCATTATGATATAATTTCGGCGTTTATAAAATCAATTAGAGGCAGCGATCCAAATGCTGCTTTATACTATTTGGCGCGCATGCTTAAAGGTGGTGAAGACCCTTTGTTTATCGCCCGACGGTTGCTAATATTGAGTAGCGAAGATATCGGTAATGCTAACCCCAACGCCTTGTTATTAGCAAATAATTGTTTTAATGCAGTAAATGTAATTGGTATGCCTGAAGCCAGAATTATTTTAAGCCAATGCGTAACGTATTTGGCTTGTAGTGCTAAAAGTAATGCAAGTTATATGGGTATTAATGAAGCCATGGAGTTAGTAACTAAAACAGGCGATTTGCCTATACCCTTGCCGTTGCGCAATGCTCCTACTAAATTGATGAAAAATTTAGATTATGGAAAAGATTATAAATATGCGCATAACTTTACTAATAATTTTGCCGAACAGGAATTTTTACCTGAACAAATTGCCAATACAAAATTATACGAGCCAGGCAATAACGCGCGCGAAAATGAACAGCGTAATTATTTAAAAAAATTATGGAAAGAAAAGTATGGCTATTAATATACTGAAGAAGCTAAAAAAGTAATTAATTTGTTTATTGTATTATTTTTATTTTTATTTTTTTATTTCTTCGTAGTAATAAATTTTTATTTGAGCTGCATCTTTTACAAAATCTATTTTTTGAATGGAATATCTA
Source organism: Bacteroidota bacterium (assembly GCA_025363015.1). GTDB lineage: Bacteria > Bacteroidota > Bacteroidia > B-17B0 > Aurantibacillaceae > Aurantibacillus. The sequence continues at coordinate 33,281 of JANYEQ010000105.1, read as the reverse complement.
TGAATGTTACAACCCGTTTTTAATTTTAAATCGGCTAATAAATCGATGCTTTTACCTTCTTGTATTAATTCAAGATTTGGATATAAAATAGTTTTTACGTTCTCTTTTTTAAAAAAAATGGTGCTTTCTAATAAATAGGTAAGCGTTAAAATAATGGTATTAATACCAATTAAAAATAAGTATTCAATACTATCTGCTGTATCTTTTATTTTTGTTACCGCGCAAATTAAACCAATAGCAATGGTTAAAAATAAATAGGTCATATCTTTTATAGCAATTTCTTCGGTTTTATAACGAAGCATACTAAATACAGCAAATAAGCCAAAGGCTGCACCCATTGATAAATCGACTTTATTTAGTAAAAATGAAATTAAAAAAATAACGCTATTAAATATAAAATAGGTAAAAATTAACTCGCCATGTTTGTATTTTGAATAGTAAATAAAGCGTATTAAAATAATTATGGATAGTAAATTAATTAAAAATCGAGCGCCTAATTTTAGCGAAATTTTTTGAAATTCGTCGTAAGCCGAAACATTGTTTAATACATCGTTTGTTATTTGTAATAGCATCATAAGCTTTAAATTTTATTTAGTAATATAAATATGTTTTTTAATTGAAATTATTTTTCCATTATTATCTAATGTTTTTCGTTCGTTTTTTAAACCTTTGTAATCATAAACATAGGTATGCTTTTTTATTAATTTGTTATTAACATCAAAAAACTGTTCTTCGATTTTTTGGTTTAATAAATTATACTTGGTAATTTTTTTTTCTACTAATTTATTTTTTGAATCGTATTGTAGATCCTCAATTTCATCGCCATTGCTATTATACTTTATTTTATGAATAAATAGAATGGTGCCATCTTTATTATAATCTGTTGTTTGGGTTTCGTTGCCTTTAGCATCAAAAACAGTTTTGTTAGTCGTAATTGTTTTACCATTTTCGGTAACAGTAACCAATGATGATTTTATGTTATGTTGTTTTACTTCTTTTTTACTTTGTGAGTATAAACACGCAGTTACAAAAGATAAAAATATAAGGAGTATTATTTTATTCATTTTATTATTTTTGCTTCTCTAATTCAACAATTGCTGTATTAAAATTCACAAATTCAATTTTATTTGTTTTTAAATACTCCACAAGCCACATATACCAATCTAGCCAAGTTTTAAAAGCGTGTGAAAAATAGCGGTCGTGAAAATCAATACCTAAATAATTTAAATTTTGTTGTTGCGCTTTTTCAATAAGTTTTAACGTATTTTGTTTGGCAGTTTTTAAATTTAACGACTGCCATTTTTTACCATCTTCAATTACCCAACCATCCATTATTTGAAATGGAAATTCCCACATGTTACCAATTTTATATGGGTTTTTAAAAGCATGTTCGGTACTATCATAACAGTAGCCGGCATTAGAAAGGTTAATTAGCGTTTGAGAATTATTACGAACATAGTGCATTCTTATACCAACATGTTTTTGTTGTGTTAGGTTTTCAAAAATGGTGTATTCATTTTTTATGGTTTCAAAACTATTAAATTCAATGCCGTGAATTCCAATTTCACAATTTCTATATTTCATTTGTTCTATCCATAATAAGGCATTAGCGTTTGAATAATTTAGTCCAACGCCTTTGTTTACAGCTATGAAAAATGATGACGGAACATTATTAATATTATTAAATGTAATTAGCTCATCAATATTTTGCCATTTATTTTTAAAAAAATCTGCCCAGCGTAAGGTATATTCTCGTAAAGAAATTTTGCCACTAAACAATTCTATCTGCATCCGCATCATATACTTAGGGATAATTGTATCTCTAAACAAATGTTCCCAAACGGTTATATGGTCAATATCATGCGAAATTATAGCCTTCATACTAATGTTTTAATACTTTAATTAATTTAGGTAAATTATTTAATTGCAAAAAACTATAATGTAATGGATGAGCGCCAAAACCTTTATAAAAATTAGCTAAACCTTCATTTAGTGAACCACCACCAAAATCAAAGCAGATACATTTATCAGCAAAAAAATGAATAGCATGACTTAATAATAAATGCATACTACCCGTATTTTCAATCTTATCAAAATTAGTACCTTTTAAAAACAAAACCTGATTTTTATTATATACAAAATGCGCCAAAGCTATTATTTTATTGGCGTTATTAACTACCTTAAAGCTAATTAACGCGTTGTTAGAAATACTATTTTGTAATAAATTATTAAGTATAGAAGTATCTTTTTTTGTCAATTTTAAATCATGTATTAAAAATGGATTTAAAAATTGAGTAGAGAGTGTTATGATATGTTGAGAGATAATTTGCTCAACTTTAAACCCATTAGTAATAGCTTTAGATATGTTGCGTTTTGTGTTTTGATTAAATGTAAAGCCATTTTTATAATTTATAATAAATGTTTTTTTACTAAAAACAAATGGTGATTGAATTTTATTTGTTGCATTTAATTCTATTTCAATTAACTTAAAATGTTTAGTAATGTAATTATAAAACAGTTGTTCAATTTCTACTGTTAGTTTACCATAGCACCCAAGTTGTGGTGTAAATGCTGGTTGATACAAATAAGTAATAGATAATTTTTTTTTAAATGTTAATGGAAAAACAGTTTCGTAATCGCCTATCATTAATGCGTCCCAATTTGGGCAGGTGGCATTTAAATAAAAAGATTGTGCAGAAACTAATGGCTGTAACGAATTAGAAATTGCCTTATCCCATTTATCAAAATCAATACTGCTATGCTTTATATGTTTTATTATACTCATTAACTTGTTATAGTACAAAATGTATGATTTTTATTTTTTGCTTTGCTTATAAAAGTATCTAAAGCCTTAAATGAATAGGGAGCCATTGATTTTGGATGACTTAACACCATCATTTTATTTTTATTTTGTTTTTGACAACGTTGTAAAATTGATTGTAATCGTGAAGCAAAAAAACCATCAGCACAGGCAAAATGATTAGTGATAGAATAGAAATGAGTATATTTTCTTTTTTTATCTTGCAACCATTTTCCATCGCCTACAGGTTTATAGATAGATGGGTTTGATTTCATTTTAAAATAAAGATTATAATAAAAAAAAGGTAAAATTTTATCGCTGGTTATTGGTACTTCAGTAAATAATCCATCAATATCTTGAATACAAGGATCGTTATTAAATTTCCATTCATCAAGTTTAGGAGCGTTTAAAAAGTTATAACTATGTGCATTAGATGTATGAACGCCATTATTATATATGGTACTATCAACATAAATATTATTTTTAATTAATGCTTTTTTAATGGTATTAAATGGCTGAATGCACCAGCCACCTGCTCGATATGACTTGCATGGCTTTTGTGTAATTTCAATAATAGCTTGGTGATATTTAGTAATAATAGCCTCCACATCATCATTAAAATTAGCTAATTTATAACGTGTTGTATTTATTTGCCAGGTATTATTTTTATAAAAACTATCCTCCCAATGTGGGTGAATATGTAATGCAATTTCGTGACCATTTGTTTGTAACTTTTTTATTTGATGAGATATAGCATCATAGTCATTTTTACATTGTGCAATATGGTAATGATTTTTTAATTGCCATAAATAACCTGCATCAATAAAAAATATAAAGGGTACTTGATGCTTTTTTGCAATACTAATTAATTGTTGAGTAGGTAATAGTATACAATTATCAGCACTTCCAGAGGCTTCTCCAAAAAATAACTCATAATCAAAACTAAGGTGTATTTGCATTTTTTTTGTAATAAAATATAGTGTTTAAAAAATTTCTCGTTTTTTGAATTTCAAAAATAATTCTAATAAAATATTAGCTTTACTAACGGTATAATAAGGGACTAATTCGCCACCAAAACTTCTAAAAAATTTTTCTACACCTTTAATCATCGATCCTTCAAAATCAAAGATAGAACAGCCTAATTGCTTTGCCTTTTCGATTGATTTTAATACTAATAAATTATTAATACCCTGTAAGCCTGCTTGTTTATTAACGCCACCCAATAAATAATAGCACACATTTTTATCAAAAATACAAAATACTAAGCCTAATAATTGGTTATCTTTTTGTGCTATTTTACAAAATGAGTTTGATTCATCAGAAAAACTTAAAAAAATATTTTTTAATTCATTTTCATAAATATTTGCATCCGTAGTATTTAACGCACTGATAAAAAAATCAAACATTTGTTGTTTTGATAGTGTGTTTTCGGTTACGCTAATGTCGTCCTTTATGGCTTTATTAATAACATTTCTATTTTTAGAATCGAAATTAGTTTTTAATTCTTCTATTGACTTTAATAAATTAAGTTGGTAAGTATAATTAGGGATAACCTTATATTTTTGCCAAATAAAGGGCTGTAAATCTTTAATGGAGTAGGGGAAGGCGATAATTTTTAATGTACTTTTTTGAGCAGAAATATAATTGCAAACTTCTGTTAATATTTCTTTAGTATTACTATTTATAGCAGAATTATTTTTACTGTCTGATACAAAAAATAAACTACAGTGCGGTGTATAAGGTGGAAGTTTTATAAATGAGGCTCCGTATTTTTTAGTGTTTATAAAATAAAATCCACCTATTAATTGATGCTCATCTTTATAAATACCAACTAACGACAAAGCATTACCATAAATAGATAACCATTTTTTACTTGCAAATACACCAATAATAGGCTCTGCTTTTTCGCAAAACGTTTCTAAATTATGTATAGGTTTTAAAATCACTTAGTAGTAGTTAAATTAGTATATATTAAAATCATTTGATCTACATTATCTGCCCAATTGTACTTTTCAATTACTTTTTTTCGTGCAGCTATACCAACAGTTTGTTTTAAGTTTTCATCCAATAAGTATTTTTCTAGTTCGTTTGCTGTTTGTTCTATATTTCCAACTTCAACTAAGCTTCCAAAGGTACTATTTTCTATAATTTCTTTTAAACCCCCAGTATTAGTAGCTATTACTGGCTTTTCGCAAGCCATGGCTTCAATTACTGATACTCCAAAACTTTCATAATCGCTTATATTAACTAAAACATCTAGCATATTAAAATACGTAGGTATTTGATTAAAAGCAATTCTACCAGTAAAAACAACATCGTTGGTTAGTTGTAAAATTGCAACTAATTTTTTTAGGTTAGTCTCTTGCGAACCTTCGCCTATAATTAATAATTTAGTGTTTTTTGTGGGGTATTTTAATTTAATTATGGAGAACGATTGTATTAAAATATGTATGTTATATAGTTCTTCTAAAGGCTTAATACTACCAATTACAAAAGTAGTGTTATCAAATAAATTTGTAACTTCTTTTTTGAAAAACTCAGTAATATTAACACCAAAAGGAATAATAGTTACTTTTTTAGAAGTAACAGGTAGTAAATAATTTTGTATAGTAGCCGACGTTGCACAAATGGCATCGGACTTATGTAAATTATATTTTAGAATAGCCTTATTAATAAAATTTTGTTGTGGAAATTTCATAACATCTGTTCCCCAAGCAGAAATTACATAAGGATGAAAACCACTTAATGCTCCTATTAAGCCATAACTTGTAGCGTAATGAGCGTGTAAAATAGTTGGTTTAAAAATTTTAATAGATGCTCTTAATTTACGTACTAATTTTAAGTAAGATAATTTCGATAAAATACTACTATCTGCATTTATTTTTTTATTGGCTTGGTATAATAGTGTAATATTTTGATGATTGTTAAACCAAGGATAGGATGCTTTATTAAAACTAAATAAGCCTATTTTAATACCTTTATTAGCCAGCCCAATAGCCCACTTTTCAGTATGTTCAGAATAAGTATCGGATAGTAATAAAATACGCATTAGCCTATAGTTTGGTTTCCAAATATTAAATAATTAAAAAATTTACCTAAAGTATAAAAATACGCCTTTACTTTTTTAAAATACATAGGTTTTATAATTGCTATTATACAAAACAGAGGAATGCGAGATATTATTTGTAAAAATAAAATAGGTATTGATGTATAAAAATATAAATACTGCTGATGCTTTTTATAATATTTTAGTTTACTAATTATTTGATTTGAGATGACAACGTTTTGATTTTTTTTTGAAGATTGCCCTATATGATGCTTAACTGTTGAGGCTGGAAAATAAATATTTTTACCCCCATTTAAAATATTTCGTTTACCCAAATCAACATCATCCATCCAAAACAAATTAACATCTAAACCCTTTAAATGTTGTAATGTAGTTTTTTTCATTAAAATGCAGGCGCCTGATAAAAAATTTACAGATTTTTCATTTTGTAATTCGTTAAGATTATATTTAGTTACATCTACAAATGTATTTAAAAAAAATAGTTCTAATACATGTTGAAAAGGCGATGGAAATTTCCAGCACGAGGTTTGTATAGAATTATCTGTGTTAATTAACTTAGGTGCTATTAAAACTAGTTCGCTATTGATGCTTGTATTTAAATACGTAATCATTTTTTGTAATGAATCGTCTATTAGTTTAGCATCGGGGTTTAACATCAAAATATAATCACCAGTACAAATATCAAAACATTGATTGTTTGCTGCCGAAAAACCAATGTTAGTTTTATTACTAATAACGGTTACATCTGGGAATTTTTGTTTTATTATATTAATTGTATCATCTGTAGAATTATTATCGGCAACAATAATTTGCACATTCATATTGCAAAATTTATATACCGAAGTAATGGCATCTAAAACAAACCGCTGTACATTGTAACTTACAATTACAACACTCAATATTATTTTAGAATTGTTATCCATAAAATAGCAAATATAACCAAATACGCTAATTTTTAGGTAATATTATTTGTATATTTAATGTTTAAAAATGCCTACTAAGCCTATTAAAATAGCTTATTTATCAAGTAATAACCCTACAAATAAAAAAGTTTGGAGCGGTACACATTACAGTATATATACCTCTTTACAAAGTATTGCAACAATTGATATATTAGGGCCCTACGAACCAAAAATAAGGGTATTATTATTAAAAGTTTTAAATCAAATTTATTTAAAACTTTTTAATAAACGGATTAGTTACAGGCAAAGTAAATTTATAAGTAAAGGTTACGCTAATTACTTTAACAAAAAATTAGCATTTCAGCACTATGATTTTATAGTTGCACCCGTCGCATCAAGCGAAATTGCTTTTATTGAAACAAAAATTCCTATTCTTTATATTACCGATGGCACTTTTGCTAGTTGTTTGGGCTATCATAAAAGTTTAACAAACCTCACTAAAAAATCAATTAAAGAAGGTAACGAAATAGAACAATTAGCAATAACAAAAAGCAAAACAATAATTGTATCGTCGGTATGGGCTGCTAATTCAGTAAAAAATGATTATAGTAAAAACAATGAAGATATTAAAATTATACCTTATGGTGCTAATTTTGAAAATTTACCAACTTTTAACGAATTAAATTTTATACTTCCTAAAGTATGGAAATTATTTTTTGTAGGTGTTTATTGGGAATCAAAAGGTGGAGATATTGCTTACAACGCATTTAAACTACTTAGCGATAAAGGTTATAATATTGAATTAACTATTTTAGGTTGTATACCCCCTGAAAAAATACAGCAGGCTAACATAAAAGTAATTCCTTTTATTGATAAAAATACGATTGATGGGCAAGAGCAAATGAAAGCCATTTATAAAGAGCAACATTTTTTAATATTACCTACTCGCTTTGATTGTACCCCCATTGTAATTAATGAAGCAAGCGCTTTTGGCATTCCTTGTTTAGTTGCCAACAGTGGTGGCGTTGCAGGGCATTTAAAAAATAATTTAAATGGCTTTTTAATTAATTATGAGGATAAAGGTGAAGATTACGCTATGAAAATAGAAGCGTTAATTAATAATCCTACAGATTATTTAAGTTTAAGAAAACAAACACGCAAATTATACGAAGAGCAACTTAATTGGCAACATTGGGTAAAAGAATTTGAAAAAATAATTAGTGTTTAAATTTTCTAATTAAACATTTTACTAAAAATTTACTTTTTTGAGTTAGAGATAAATTATCATAAGATGCTAAGCTTGATTTAAAAAATAGTTTAAAGGCCATTAATCCTAAATTACTATAGCCACAGCTATCTAACCAAAATTTAAAAATTACTTTATTAAATTGTGCTGTATCAATTTTTTTATGATTACTATTTTGATTTATTAATTCACTCAGGCAATTTTCAATTTCAACTAATATACTTTTTTGATTTATAAATTCGTTATTACCAATAAAATTTAATGTTTTAAACTGTTGGGCCGATAAATTAAACTCTAAGTTGTTTAAATAATTTTTACGAATAGTGGAACTTATTTGTAACTGTCTATTTTTATTTAAGGTACTTATTTGAGTTGGATGCGACCGATATTTGAGTAAAGGAATGGGTACATTATAAAAGTTGCCACAAACTGCTAAATCAGTCCATAATTTATAATCTTCAGCATGAATAAATTCTTGATTATAAAAAATATTTTTTTCTTTAAATAAATTTTTTATCATTACAGTGGGATGACAAAAGCAAGGAGTAAATAATAAAATGGCTTTTAATGCATAATTAGTATAATTAGTTTTTATGAGAGAGAGTTTAGTGTTGTTTAATAAATAATAATCCGAACTTACAACTATTGTATTTGGTTGAGCCTGAAACGTTTTTAATTGTTCTTCAAATCTATTGGGTAAACAAATATCGTCAGCATCCATACGAGCAATATATTCACCTTTTGCGGTGTCAATTCCTTTGTTTAATGAGTAAATTAATCCTTTATTTCCTTCATTATTAATTAAAATTATTCTATTATCTGAGTATGATTTTATAATTGAAAGGCTTTTATCTGTAGAACCGTCATTAATAATAATACATTCAAAATTGGTAAATGTTTGATTTAAAATACTATCAATTGCTTCACGTAAATAAGTTTCGCCATTGTAAACGGCCATTACAACTGAAACTAATTGTGCTTGATTTAAATTTTTATCCATTGCAAAGGAATTAAATCATTCGTATTAATTGCAGTATTGGCAAACCAATTTTTAGGCGCAATAATTGTTTTTTCTATATTTTTATTTAACCAAGCTGCCCACCAACTAAAACTACTATTGGCAATAATGTTGTGTTTACAATTACTCATTAAAAACATATCCCAATAAGATTCTAATTTATGCTGCACAAAATGCATTGGAAAGTTAAACTCAAAATTTTGTTTACACCAATCTATATCGTCTGAAAAAATAAATAATTCAATATTTTTATTTTTTTGTGCCATTAAACTAATTGCGGTTTTATAATAGTCTATATTACATATTCCATGAAAATCATTTGCAGATTTTAAAGCTACATAATCTCCTCTTCTTACATGAATTGAAATACTATTTGAATTTTGAATTTGATTTAAAATAACTTGTAATGCATTTGGAATTATTTTTTTAAATTCGTAATCAGTTTTTATTTGTGCTTTGTAATGCTCAAAATATTTTTCACTTTGCCAAAACCCATTTAAATAGGTGTTTTTAGGATACGATTGAAATGCCAAACTATAATTACTGCCACTTTCGGCGGCTAGCAAATAGGTAAATAATGATGGGAAATTTCGCTGTAAACTGCGCGCAATTTTATTATTTATTTTATTATTAAATTTTAAAAGATCTTCTTCGCTGGCAATTTTAATTACTGAATTAAAAATATCGAGTTCGTATTTACGTGCAGTATAATTACCTTTTGGGTCGGCATTTAAAAATGATAAGTCCACTTTAATATCCACGTTGTGCTTGCACGCTAAAGCTTTTGCTGCTGCATATTGAAACATTTGGTTTCCTAAACCGCCCATTAATTTCACTAAAATCATTATTTCAATAAATTAAAATATAATTTTTCATACTCTTTAGTAATTATTTCCCAGCTATATTTTTCTTTCCAAAGGGCAAATGAATCTTCTGCCATTTTTTTTCGTTTGGCTTTATTAACATATAATTCATTTAGCATTTTAACACCTTCGTTAATTATTACGTGACTAAAACCATTTTCATCTTTAATAGTTGGAATAATTTCACCACCTTTCGTCCATTTAGCAATTTCTATGGAGTTTCCTGCATCGCTTGATAAAAAAGGGAGTTGTGCTGCTGCGCACTCAAATAAAACAATTGGCGAGCACTCAATATTTGAAGGAAACAAAAACAAATCGGCTTGCTTGTAACAAGCAACAGTTAAGTTACGTGGTAAGAAATTAAATATTATTTTTTTACTACCTGTTAATTTATTTATAAAGCTCAATAACGCAAGTTTAGGATGTTTAATGTATTGTCGTTTAAAATATTCGTAGTTGTTGCCTATCATTAATAGGGTTGCATTTTTAATGTTTGATTTTAAAAATAATTCAATGGCTTCTCTATGACCTTTCCAGCCTGTATATGAACCAACTAATAATATTAAAAAATGATGCTCGGGAATATTTAATTCTTGCCTCACATTTATAGTTGTTTCTGGTAAAAATTCATCTTCGGCTGCACCATTAGGTATAAGAATAGTATGTTTTACTTTATTTTCTTTAGCAAAGTTTATATCCCTATAATCGTTACTTAAATATACATTCATGTCATAATCATGAATCCACGTTTTCATATCTTCAAAGTACGATTTAAATTCTGGCCAATAAAGTCCTGAATAGCCTGTGGGAACGGATACTTTTTTTGCTTTAATATTTTTAAGAATAGGCAGTGCTAAATTTGTAGCCCATTGTTGCGCTGCAAAAAATGTAATAATATCACAAGGTGTATTTAATAAAAAATCAACGTATTCTTTATCGTTTTCATTTTCAATAATGCAAGGATTGCCTACAATATTAAACGTTTTAATTTTAACGCCATTAAATTCATTAAACGCTCTATCAGCATTGTAACGTGTTAATACAGTAAGATCATGCCCTAATTTTACTAAACGTTCGCTAAGTTGTTTCACAACTTCTTGCATACCGCCAACGGCGGGATAATATGATTCTACACAATGAAAAATTTTCATTTTAATTATTTATAACGTGAGGATGTAATTTTAATAATTTGTTTTCAATTTTTAAATATAACATTTTAAAAAAAGATGGTTGGTTACGACGTGCCATTGTATTTAAACGAGAACGAATTATTTTTTGATATTGTTTTTTTCTTTTAGTTAATCTATCTTTTTCGTTTGGATACATACTAATTAATTTATTAGTAATTACATCTAGTGCTTCAAATAATTGGGTGATTGTTGTACCCGAATATTTTTCTTTTTTCCAATGAAATAGAGCCTGTAAATCAATAATTGGGGTAGATAAGTCTCTTATTAAATTTTTTGTATTTTTTAATCCTTGTTCAAATAAAGCATCGTCTTTAAAGTTAGAACTATTAGTGGATAAACCTTTTGCGTGATGCCTGTAGTCTAGTAAAATATCTGGTAAATTTGCTACTTCGCCATTCAGTGCCATACGCGACCATAAATCGTAATCTTCATATAAATTTCTATCAATAGTATAAATGCCTACTTCATCAATTATTGATTTTTTAAATATTACCGAACTGTGAACAAATGGATTATCAAATAATAAATCAAATTTTAAATCAGCAGAATGGGTAGCATGTTTATGGTATTTAATTTCTGTAGAGTTTTCTGTTAAAATTTTGGCACGTGTTCCAAGCAATACCATTGTTGGATTTTTTTCTAAAAAATCAATTTGTTTTTTAAATCTATCTGGGTAAGAAATATCATCTTGATCCTGTCTTGCAATATATTTTCCGGTGCATAAACTTAAACCAATATTTAATGTTGCGCCCAATCCTTTATTTTGCTGATAAAAATATTTAATTCTACTATCGTTAAATTGTAAAATTGTTTTTTCAGAATCATCTGTTGAGCCATCGTTAATGATTATAAACTCAAAATTTGAATACGATTGATTTAAAATGCTTTCAATGGCTTCCTTCAAAAAAGGTTGAGCATTATAAACAGGAAGAATAACACTAATAAATGGTCCTGTTTTCATCTTAACTATTATATATAGTTTTAATTTTTAGTTTATCACTTAATTTTCTTAAAAAATTATCAGTTGGTGTTTCAATTCCTTTTTGCCTTATTTTTTTTGTTAACTTTTTAAATTCTCTTTTTTCGTCGCTACTCAAACTAATTTTTTTTTGAGTTAACCACTCTTTAAAATCATTAAAAATAAGTGAATAAGTATCCCAAACATCTTTTGTATTTGTAGATCGAATAGATATTTCGGCATTATCACTGTACTTTACTAAGTTTTCGTTAATAAATAAAAATTTAGTTTTTTTACTTAATCTAAGCCACAAACAATAGTCTTCAATGGCTATAAATTTTTTATCTTCAGGAAATAAGGCTGTTTCTAAAATCAACTCTTTATTTAAAAGTGCAGAACTGCAAATAATAGAGTTTTGCAACATTAAATCAAGTGTTGTTATTTCTGTTTTTTTATAATCTAAATAAGGGCCTTTATCTTCGCCAAATTTGATTCGCGAGGCATTACAACAACACGCTTTTGCATCATGATGTTGCAATAAGTCGACTTGTTTTTCTATTTTTGTATTAAGCCATTCATCATCATTATCTAAAAAGGCAATCCAATTTCCAATACTTTGCTTTACACCTGTATTTCGAGGGATAGCAGGGCCGCCGTTTTCCCCACATTCCAGCCATTTTACTTTTGGGTTGTTTAAATTTGAAACCAACTCTTTTGAATTATCTGTAGATCCGTCGTCACAAATGAGTATTTCGGTAATTGGATAAGTTTGATTTAAAACGCTTTGTATTGCTGCCATTAAATCATTGGCACGATTATACGTTGGAATGACTACTGATATTTGATATTTATTTTGCAAATGAGTTTTTTATCTATTTTTCCATTTTTCTGTATCTACAAAAATTGAATTTATATACGTATCGGCGTATAAAAAATAACCTTTACTTTCAACATAACTAATAATATCTTTTAATTTTTCTTCCGTTTTATTTTCAGTATAACTTATTGTTTCAATACATAAAATTTCGGGTCTATACTTTACAAAATCAAGCGATTTAATAATAATTAAATCCATTCCTTCAATATCTAACGAAATAAAATTTGGACATTGTGTTTTAAAATGATTAGCAATAATATCATTAATTGAAAGAATAGGCAATTTAATAATGTTTACAATTTTTTTATCGCCGTAACTAGCATACCTTTCTGCTTCAGATTTTGAAAAAGTATTTAAAGTAGTGGCACTCATAATATAAAAATTGGCACTAGCGCCACTAGTCTCTCCAACTCCTACATTTAAAGTAATTTCTTCGGGGCGTTCTTTTTTAAAGGCTTCAAATAAATTTGGGTCGGCTTCTACGCTAACACCTCGGCAACCTTTTTTATAAAAATAAGCAGTATTACTTAAATAATAGGGGTGATGGGCGCCTAAATCTAAATAGGAGGGGTTATTAATTTTTAGTTGACCAAAAGCAAAATCAATAATTGTATCTTCACCACATTGCGAGTAGCTTACTTTTTCAAACTGTGCGATTGTATTTTTTTTATTTTTTGAAAAAAACATAGTCTTATAATTTATTTAATGTTACGTTCATGGGATTTAAAATTAAACCGCTATCGGTATTAATTATTCGGTTATTATTTGCGGCATCTCCAGCATCAGAAATAATAATTGTAATTAAATCATCTATGTATTGAAATGTTCGAACATGACTAGATAAACCAATTACAAGTTTATATAAACCAGAGGTTAACATCACATCATCATTATCAAAAATTATTTCGTAATTGCCCACAGATATATTTTCTGGAAGACTCCAAGAGGTTCTTATTGGCGTATCAAAAGAAGAAACAATTCCTAAGCCTACAATAAAATGTTGTATTGGTTGTGTTACGTTAATAAGTATTCTAACTCTCCAATCCGATCCTACGGGTATTTCGTGTAATATTTGCCCTTGTTTATTTTCAATAATTACTTTTGTAATGTACCCATTAATGGGTTCATTTGGTAATGGTATATCAAAACTAGCCTGCCCTGTATCGCCCGACTGTAAATACCTATTTACTATTTTATCTATTGTATTTTGTTCTATTATTTTTCCTTTTTGTAAAAAAATACCGGTGTTACAAATTTTTTGAACAGACTGCATACTATGGCTTACAAATAAAATTGTTTTGCCTTCTTTGTTGCTTATCTCATTCATTTTACCAATACATTTTTTTTGAAACGCGGCATCGCCTACTGCTAATACTTCATCTACTATTAAAATTTCGGTTTCTAAATGTGCCGCAACAGCAAATGCCAAGCGTACATACATGCCACTACTATAACGTTTTACGGGCGTATCCAAAAACTTTTCTACTTCGCTAAAGGCAACTATTTCATCAAATTTTGCATCTATTTCGTGTTTGCTCATCCCTAAAATGGAGCCATTTAAATAAATATTTTCGCGTCCGCTTAAATCGCCATGAAAACCAGTTCCTACTTCTAATAAGCTAGCCATTCTTCCATAGTACTCAATGCTGCCCGTTGAAGGTTTTACTATACGGCTTAGTATTTTTAACAAGGTGGATTTGCCAGCGCCATTTCTCCCAATTATACCAACTCTATCTCCTTTATTTATTTCGAAATTAATATCTTGTAAAGCCCAAAATTCTTCGTTTAAAGTGCTTGTTTTTTTAGAGCTAAACATATTTTTTATACTACCACCAAACGAACCAATTAACGAATCGGCTTGATCTTTTTGTTTATGCAAAAGATTATATTTTTTGCTAACGTTCTCAACTTTTATGGCAATTTGGCTCATTGGTTATATATAATCAGCAAACGATTTTTCGAAGTTTAAAAAATATTTTAACGATACGATTAAGGTTAAAAACGTTATACCTATTGAAATACCAAAATATAATATATTAAAATTATCAAAACTACCATAAATACAATATTTAAAGGCATTAAGCATATACACAAATGGGTTTAATTGATAAATAATTTTAGCAAACTCAGGCATATTAAGTTTTAAAATAAACTCTGTGCTTAAAAATACAGGCGATGCATAAAATAAAATTTGAATAATAAATGGTAAAATAAATTTTACATCTCTAAACTTAACCGATGCCGTTGCAAATAATAAACCTAAGCTAAAACAAAAAACCAAACCATATAAAATAACTATGGGTAAAAAAATTAATTGCCAAGTTGGTAGCCCTTTTAAAAAAATAAACAAGAGTATAAAAATTACAAAAGCTATTAAAAAATCTATAATACAAACGAGCAAGCTGGATAGCGGTAAAATTAATTTTGGTAAATATACTTTGGTTAAAATATTTGAATTTACCGTTAGCGAATTACTTACTTCGTTAATGGCACTCGATAGTAATTGCCAAAAAATTACACCCGCCGAAACCATTAAAAATTTTTGAGTGGGCAATTGCGTTTTATCAACCAAAATAGATAAACAGCCAAAGATTAAAATGTTTATAAGTGGCCTAATTATACTCCAAGCAAAACCAATTTTTGTTTGCTTATAACGTACCGAAACATCGCGTAATGATAAGTATTTAAATAAGCCTGAGTATCTTCTCAGTTCACTAAGATTTAAAAACGATTTATCAGAACTTGTTATTACTGTTTTCATTATATAGGTTATAAATATACACATTTCTATTCATTTTTTTACTGCTTACACTTTGTAATTTATATTAATTTTGTGTTTGTAAATGCATACTATCGAACCCTTTTATAATTGGCAACACCTATACGTTGCTGCTACCGATCCTCAATCGCCTTTTTATGGCGCAGAGTATAGCGAGTTTGAGTTTAGTAAAACAATATATAATTTTTATATTCATCCACAATGGGATGATATAGGCAGCGAAACGCTTTACCTTAAAATTTTGTTTGTAGACTATGCCGAAAAATATGCTATAATTGAGTTTATTGGCGAATGGAATGATGCGATTAATAACGATATAATGCTTTTAAAACGAGATTTTATTGACGAACTTATTTTATGTGGCATCAATAAATTTATTTTAATTGGCGAAAACGTTTTAAATTTTCATAACAGCGATGATAGTTATTATGAAGAATGGTTTGAAGATAATAATAACGATGGATGGATAGTATTATTAAATTTTAGAGAACACGTTTTATACGAATTTAAACAAGCGCGCCTCGATTATTTTTTTATTTACGGGGGCGAGTTAGATGATTTTAATTGGCGTAAGTTTAGCCCGGGGCAAGTATTTGGTAATGTGAGTAAATTAATTACTAAACGTTTGGGCTAAATGTTTTACCCTCTATGGCTAGTTCACAATTATTAAAAATGGGCTTTGCTTCTTGTAAAAAACTATCTAAATTACCATAACGTGCCGAAAAGTGACCCAACACTAACTTAGTAGCATTGCTTAGTTTTGCAATTTCTGCCGCTTGTTTGGCAGTGCTGTGAAATGTTTTTTTTGCCCTATCTAATTTATCTTCTAAAAAAGTGCTTTCGTGGTATAGTAAATCTACATCTTTAATAAACGTAGCTATTTTTTTATAAAAAATGGTATCGCTACAATACGCATAACTCCTTTCGGGTAAAGGGTTTAGGGTTACTTCTTTATTTTTAATAAGTTTACCATCTTCATTAATAACATCTAACCCATTTTTTAATTTTAATATCTCCGCAACCGAAATATTTAATTTCTCTAATTTATATTTATCAATGTTTCTAGGCAAAGGTTTTTCTTTAAACAAAAAACCAGTGCAATAAATACGGTGCTTTAGCGGAAAAGAATAGACTTGAACCTTTGCATCTTCAAACAGTAAATTTAAACTAGTATCAGTGGTAAACTGCCACACAATTTCAAAATTTAATACCGTTTGCGAAGCAGTATTTATAGTATCTATTATTAACTTTAAATCGGGTGGGCAATAAATAGTTAATGCTTGTTTTCGGCCCAAAAGGCTCATGGTACTTAATAAACCCGGTAATCCAAAAAAATGATCGCCATGTAAATGCGAAATTAAAATATGGTTTATGGCCTGTAGTTTTGCTTTGTATTTGCGCAACTGTATTTGGGTTGCCTCGCCACAATCTATTAAAAAATAGCGCTCAGCTATGTTTAATAACTGAGCGCTTGGGTTTCTGTTGGAAGTAGGACTGGCACTAGATGAGCCTAAAATTAAAAGTTCAAAGGTTTGTTGTTTCATTAATTCGTATTTACCACTACCAAACGTTTTGTTTCAGTATAATTTTTGTATTGTATAGTGTATAAATATATACCATTCGCCCAATCGGTGGCATCTAATTCATAATTATTTTCGCCATAGCTTGTTTTAAAAACATTGGCATATACCTTATTACCTAATAAATTATAAACCGTAAGTTTTGCTTGCGCTTCATCTTTAACAGTAAATTTAATTTGCGTTTTACCACTAAATGGATTTGGCATATTAGTTATGTTTAACGATTTTGAGTTTACATCTTCTTTAATGCTAGTGGCAGCATTTATTTTTATAATGTAATAATTTAATGTTGTTGGGCTTGTTAATGCACTACCACCGCTTACATTTGCTGGGCTGGGGCAATTACCAAATTTAGGGCTAACGTAGGGTTGTACCACTAAACTTAAAGTATAGGTGCCTGCCGTTGTAGGCGTACCAAAAATACTAGCGCAATTATTTGCACCTCCAGGAAATTTAAAAGAGGGCGCACCAGCTATTGAGCCATTGGCCACAGCCGCTGTACTCGAACCAAAATTTAAACCCGGAGGCAAATTATAATTTGTAACAATGGTGTTTGATAAAACCACTCTGTTAAAACAAAACGTACCAAAACCAGTTACAGTATCTATTGGTACTTTTACGGTAATATTTTGTACGTAGGGTACACCAACAGTACCTTGTACAAAGTTAGTAGCACTATCGGGCCAAATACCAACTTTGGTACTTGCAATAAAAGTAGGGTTTAAGCTACAAGTGGGGGTTTGTGCAATAATAAAATTAGTTGCAATTACTAAGGCAAGTGTAAATATTTTTTTCATAGGCTTTTTAATTTATTAATATTATTAATAGGGGCTAATGTAGTAAAAAAACGAATTAATTTTACTTTTTTGCTATTTTTTTAAATAACAGCGCTTGCTAAAGTATTTGTACTCAAGGAGCCTTGGTATGGCTTTAAGTTTAACAAAAAATAATTGGTATATAAAAGCTACCACTCCAACCATCATCCATTAAAAAAAGCGTATTGCTTAATAACAATGTGTGTTTTAGGATTAACAAAATCTATTATTACATAAATAACTCAAAATATTTTTATCATTTGCCCTAATCTATTATATTTGTGTAATAGCATTATATAAAATGGGAAAGCAAGATACCGCCACTACAAAAGGCAACTTAAGTTTTGATGATTTTAAAAAAATTGTACTTCACGATTTTAAATTGGTTAACCAAAGCCGCCAAGCTAGTTTATTGGGGCGTAAAGAAGTATTAACTGGCAAGGCCAAGTTTGGTATTTTTGGCGATGGTAAAGAATTGGCACAAATTGCCATGAGCAAAGTATTTAAAAATGGCGATTTTAGAAGCGGCTATTACCGCGACCAAACCTTTATGTTTGCTATTGAAGCCTTAAACCTACAACAATGGTTTGCGGGTTTATATGGCCATACTGATATTGATTTTGAACCCATGAGTGGCGGACGCCAAATGGGTGGCCACTTTGGCACACATAGTTTAAATGCCGATGGCTCGTTTAAAGACTTAGTAAATCAAAAAAATTCGAGTAGCGATGTTTCTCCCACTGCATCGCAAATGCCACGTTTATTGGGTTTAGCGTATGCGTCGCATTTTTATAAAATAAATAAAGAGTTACACGTAGCCCCATTTACTAATTATAGCAACCAAGGAAACGAAGTGGCGTTTGGTACCATTGGCGATGCCAGCACCAGCGAAGGCCTGTTTTGGGAAACCATAAACGCCGCCGGTGTGTTGCAAGTACCCATGCTAGTAAGTGTTTGGGATGATGGACATGGCATCTCAGTTCCAAAAAAATACCAAACCACTAAAGAAAGTATTAGCGAGGTATTAAAGGGTTTTCAACGCGAAAACGGTGGCAAGGGCTACGAAATATTTAAAACCAAAGGCTGGGATTATGCCCACCTATGCGAAACTTATGAAAAAGCCATAAAAGTGTGTAGAGAAGAGCATGTACCCGTTTTAGTACATGTTGAAGAGGTAACACAACCACAAGGGCATAGTACCAGCGGTAGCCACGAGCGTTATAAAAGTAAAGAACGCCTGCAATGGGAATTAGATTTTGATTGTATAAAGCAAATGCGTGAATGGATTATTGCCAACGCTTTAGCTAGTGAAGAGGAATTAAATGCGATTGAAGAAGAGGCTAAAGAAATTGTAAAACAAGCAAAAAACAAAGCCTGGACGGATTATTTAACTCCTATTAAAAACGAGCTAACCCAAGTTATAGCTTTGTTTGAAGAAATAGGTGGCGATGAAGTTTTAGCCATTGTTAAGGAGTTAAAAGCCATTAAAGAACCCATTCGTAAAGATATTCATACCGCCGTTAAAACCGTGTTAAGAAATTTTGTGGGCAATAATACCAGTGCTTACCAAAGCTTAATAACGTGGCTGCAACATGCTCGTTTGGAAAATAATGCGCGCTATGGGTCGCATTTACATTCACAATCCAACCAACAAGTAAAAAATATTTTGCCTAATGCTGTAGTGTATACCGAAGATAAACAGGTAGATGGCCGCGAAATTTTACGCGATAATTTTGATGCGATCTTAAACAAATATCCCGAAGTAATGATTTTTGGAGAAGATTCTGGTAAAATTGGTGGCGTTAATCAAGGTTTAGAAGGCTTACAATTAAAATATGGCGAGCATAGAGTTTTTGATACAGGTATTCGTGAAGCCACTATTATGGGGCAAGCCATTGGTTTAGCCATGCGTGGCTTACGCCCAGTTGCCGAAATTCAATATTTAGATTATTTATTATATGCTCTTCAATTAATGAGCGATGACCTTGCCACCCTACAATGGCGTACAAAAGGCATGCAAAAAGCCCCTGTTATTATTCGCACCCGCGGGCATAGGTTAGAGGGCGTTTGGCACAGCGGTTCGCCAATGGGTATGATTGTTAGTGCTTGCCGAGGTATCAATATTTGTGTGCCACGAAATATGACCATTGCTTCCGGGTTTTACAACACCTTATTACAAGCCGATGAGCCCGCATTAATTATAGAACCTTTAAATGCCTATCGTTTAAAAGAAAAACAACCCAGTAATTTTGGCGACTATAAAGTGGCATTAGGTATAGTTGAAGTTTTACAACAAGGTACTGATGTTACTTTAGTAACCTATGGCAGCTCTGTTCGTATAGCACAAGAGGCAATTAAATTATTACAAAAATTTAATATTAGTGTGGAGTTAATTGATTTACAAACCTTATTGCCTTTTGATATACACCACGATTGCGTTAAATCTTTACAAAAAACAAATCGTTTGGTGGTCTTAGACGAGGATGTACCAGGTGGTGCAAGCGCTTACATTTTACAAAAAATAATTGAAGAACAAAAAGGCTATCAGCGGTTAGACTCGGCACCTCTTACCATTGCAAGTAAAGAGCATCGCCCAGCTTACGGTAGCGATGGCGATTATTTTAGTAAACCAAATGCCGATGATGTGTTTGATGCTATTTACAATTTAATGTGCGAAGTCAACCCAAATCAATTTACTAAAATGTACTAAAAAAGTTTATTTTTGTATTTAAATAAAAAACTGAAAATGAAAAAATTAATACTTGGCGCTTTACTTATTTTACCTTTTCTAACTTTTTCGCAAGATAAAGAAGATGAGAAAAAAATAATTCGCGATATAGTGACGGTTGAAGTTGAACGAGCCAAATACGCACCAAAAGTAGTAGCTCCTACCCCAACTATAGCCCCAGTGGTAGAAGGCAAAAAAGGTAAAAAAAAGCCAGTAGTTGTTGAGCCCGTTGTGGTTGAAGAAGTGGTAGATACCCTTCCGCCTCTAATGCCAGCCCCACAAGCCGAAATTTTAAAACGTGCACAAGCTTGGTATACCCTAAAAACTAAAAAGTTTATAAAAGCTGGTGGTACTAACTCCGGTAAATCAGTAACCTGCAACGTTACCTTTAACTTTAAACAAAAAATACTAAACCCCGAAAATGATGTAGATGGTAAAATTACCATGGATGTAATTATTGAGGCAAAAGAAGGTAAATACCGCTACACCATAAAAAATATAAAACACAAATCGAATGCGCAAGGTATGAGCGGTGGAGATATTTATGCCGAAGTGCCCGAGTGTGGTTCAATGAAATTAAACGATAGAACGTGGAAACTAGTTAGAGCCGAAAGTTATGCCTGTACCAAAATTGTAGTTGACGATTTAAAAGCAGTAATGAAACAAGAGGTGGATGCTAATAAAGACGAGTGGTAATTTTATTTTTATAGTTTTCAATACATCTCTTTCATCATTCACAGTGCCCTCAGTGCTTCCTAATATGTTACACTAGGCATTGTAAAATGTAAGAATGTTACACTGAGCGAACGTACTTTAAGTGGTATCTAATATAGAGAGCATAAATGCAGAGTAAATAAATAAAAATACATGGTAAAATTATTTAAAATAGTATTTTTTTTAGTAATTATTTTTAAATCTAATTACCATATTGCACAAACAAATATTGAAGACGATGCACCAAAAAAGAAAGAGGAATACAAAATAACCGAAGTTATTTCTCCACCCGACTCAGTATCTGCCAGCGAATTATTAAATCGCGCTGTCAATTGGGTAAAAATTGAAAGTGCAAAGTATGGCAAAACAAATGGAATTACTACGGGTAGTAAAGCCGAGTGCATTGCTACCTTTACCGTAAAGCCTAAAGAATTAAATCCTGATTGCGATTACACGGGTAAAATTACAATGAAAGTAATTATTGAGTGTAAAGATAAACGCTACAAATACACTATTGCACAAATTAAACACATTAGCAAAAGTGGCAAATCAAATGGTGGTAATTTTGAAAACACAATTGCTGAATGTGGAAGTATGATAATGGGCGATTTAATTTGGAAAAAATTAAAAGGCGAAGCCATAAAATGTGCCAACTCCATAGTATCTGAAATAAAAATAAATATGTTAAAACCAAGCACAGATGCTGGAAAAGATAATTGGTAAACAAAAAAATGACTGCAACAAAAGATAAAATAAAAGCCTCCGTTTTTTTAGCTATTGAAAGTTACAATGCCTTTCAAGCAAGCGATTTACAATTACAAAAAAATACAAATACCATTCTTTTTTCTCGAACAGGCTTTACACCCGAGGGCAAATTAGATAGCCTGGGTTTAGTTAATTTATTAGTACTTGTTGAAGAAAATATAAAAGCACAGTGTAATGCCGATTTTATGTTAGACATATCTGAAATTATTGAAAACAAAGAAAACCTGCTTATAAATTTAGAATCTTTAATTAATTATTTAGAAACTAAAGTTTAAACATTGAAAGCGCTTAAACCCATTTTAATATCTGATTTTACAATTAATAACCTATCGGGGTATTTAACTAATTTAACCGATACTATTGGTTACAACCCTGTAATAGCGCCCTTTAACCAAGTACAACAGGTTTTACTTGATCCTCATTTAGAGTGTTGGCAATCCACCCCCGATTTTGCAATTGTTTTTTGTCAGCCACACAAAGTCATTCATTCGTTTAATAAATTATTAAATAATGAAACCGTTACATTAGATGTAATTTTAAACGAAGTGGATGAATTTATTCAGCAACTTATCAGCTGTTCAAGCAGAGTTAAATTTACGCTCTTAGCTTCGTTTACACTCGATGCCAATACATACTATGGCATATCGGCTTATCATCTTACTAATGGCGTGGCGTATACACTTGCACAAATAAATAATAGGTTGGCGCAAAAGTTAACACAGCCAAACGGCTTTTATGTATTAGATGCACAACGTTGGATAAATAGTGCAGGCGCAAATGCCTATTCACCTAAACTTTGGTATTTAAGTAAAATACCTTTTCATAATACAGTTTTTGAGTGTGCCGCAAACGATATAAATGCCTGCGTTAAAACTCTACTTGGTTTTACAAAAAAATTAATTGTTCTTGACTTAGATGACACCCTATGGGGCGGTATTGTGGGCGATGCTGGTTGGCAACATTTAATATTAGGGGGGCATAATGCTTTGGGTGAGGCCTATGTTGATTTTCAAAAAACACTGTTAGCAATTGCAAACACAGGCGTTCAATTAGCAATAGTAAGTAAAAACGAAGAATTAGTTGCACTAACGGCTATAGAAAAACACCCCGAAATGATATTGAGAAAAAATAATTTTGTAGCCTACAAAATTAATTGGAAAGATAAAGCACAAAACATATACGACTTAGCTACTGAATTAAACATTGGGCTTGATGCCGTTGTTTTTATAGATGATAACCCTGCAGAGCGCGCTAGAGTGCAAGAAGCCCTCCCACAAGTATTTGTTCCCCAAATGCCAAACGATAAATTGTTATTTCCGTCGTTTTTGAAAGCCTTAAATTGTTTTCCCACATCTATAATAAGTAACGAAGATGCAAATCGAAGCCAATATTATAACGACGAAAAAAATCGTAGTCAAAGTAAACTCACCTTTCAATCCATAGACGAATGGCTTGCTACTATTGATATAAAAATTAATGCAGAGCCTTTAAACTCAAAAAATAGCGCACGCGTTACGCAACTATTTAATAAAACAAATCAATTAAATTTAAGCACCCGTCGGTTAACCGAAAAAGAAATTACCGAATTTACAGCACAAAGCACAAATAGTATATGGGCTTTTTCGTTAACAGATAAGTTTGGTGATGCAGGTTTAACAGGTATTTTAGGCTTAACCTTTAAAAATAACATAGCCTACATTACCGATTTTATTTTAAGTTGCCGTGTTATGGGGCGCAAGTGCGAAGAAACCATGTTGGCATTTGCCATTACATTAGCCAAACAAAATAAGTGCAACACCTTAGTTGCAGAATATATACCAAGCCCAAAAAATAAACCTTGCTTAAGTTTTTTTATAACATCGGGTTTAGTACAAACTAATAATACATTTTTTTGGGATTTAAATACGGAATATACTTTACCTCTATACATTAATTTTACAAACGTTCACTAAATGAAGTTTAATCACCTTGGCATAGCTGTTACAAATATTGAAAACTATTTTAAAACCGTTTTACAACCTGTTTTTAATTGCCAAACAATGAGCCAAATTTATACAGATGAGTTACAAAAAACAAAAATAGCATTTGTTACAACCATTGACGGCACCTGTATTGAGCTGGTAGAGCCGTTAGGAGACGATAGCCCTATCTCCTCTATTTTAAAAAACAAACGCGGGGGGCTTTATCATTTATGTTTTGAAGCCAATAATTTTAAAAAAGATATAGAAACCTGTAAACAAAATAAATTTATTTTAGTATCGGCACCAAAACCCGCTATTGCTTTTAATAACCGCCAGGTTGCTTTTTTTTTAACCCCTAGCAATGAGCTTATTGAATTATTAGAAGAACAAAAATAAATAATGAGCAGTACCTACACGCCATATTTACAAATACCGCCATTATTAAATATTAAAGCAGATGATACGCTGTTAGTAGCCTCTGATATGACTAAACTAGCGTTAACCACTATGCGTACCGAAAAATTGTTTAACGCCTTACAATTTATTAACGCCTTACAACAACAAGTTAGTAAGGGCACACTTTTATTTCCAGCATTTGTAAATGGCTTAAAAAGTGGGCATACTTTTGATGTAAAAAATAGCCTACCACAAACAGGTACTTTAGCAGTAACTGCGTTTAAAAATAATAATTTTGTGCGTACTACCGATCCTTTTCATTCCTTTATGGTGTGGGGTAAACATGCTAACCAACTCTGTCACTTAAAAAACAACAGCACTTTTGGTACTAACTCGGTTTTTGCTTTTTTGCATACTATAAAAGGTAAAATGCTTTTAATAGATATTGATTTGCAGCACAGTTTTACTTTTGCCCATTATGTAGAAGAATTAGAAAACGTAAAGTATAGAGCCTTTAAAACCTACAACATTAATTGCATTTATACTAATGGCGATAATGAAACGAGAGAGGTTTTATTTTTTGAAAAACAAAAAGGCGTTACCCTCAACCTAAATGGGCTTTACCCCTTATTTAAACAAAAGGGTGCCTTAACAGAATACAAAATAAACGGCTCTTTATTTACACTAATTGATTTTGAAAAAAGTGCTCAAATTATAAAAGATGATATTAACCTAAACAAGGCAAAAAACTTGCATAGCTTTAGCTATAGCCTTTGGTTAAAAATGATAGTAAAAAAACTAATAAACAAAAAGTGAATATGTTTTCAAATATTCCATTTTTTAAAATTAGTATTCCCTTTGTTGTAGGCATTTTAATAGCACTAAATTTCGCATACAGTTCACTTCATTTACTAATTGTAAGTTTTAGTTTTTTTGCGCTTTTGTTGTGGTATTACTTTCAATTTGTAAACAGTAAGCAAAAAATGGTGTACTTGTTTTTAGCCGATGTATTTTTATTTTTAATAGGTGCTAGCTTTGCTATTCATGCGCAAGTAAAATATACTAATTTGTTTTATGGCAATTTTATAATGCCTAATCAAGCCCAAACCTTTGTTGGCGTATTAGACGACCTACCCATTGAAAAAGAAAAATTTTATAAATGTTCGGTAAAATTATTACAAGTAAAAACCAACAGTGGTTATAAAAATATTAAGGGGCAAACCATTTGTTACATTAAAAAATCGTTAACTAACAAACCCCTAATTGCTGGTCAAACTATTTTATTTAAAAGTAATAGTAGTGATGTAGCGCATCCTTTAAACCCATACGAATTTGATTATAAAAATTACTTAAACTTTAAAAATATTTACCATACTTTTTTTATCGATTCGTTGTGTTACCAAACGCTTCCAAATCAACAGCATTTAAGTGCGGTATGGCAATTGGGTTTGCGCCTAAAAGCCCGTGTAATAAATACCTTACGGCAAGCTAATTTATCACCCGATGCCTTTGCTATTTGCGCCGCTTTAATTACAGGATATGATGATGAAATAAGTAAAACAACCATTACTGCGTTTAGTAAAACGGGTACATTGCATGTATTATCAGTATCGGGTTTGCATACTGGCTTAATAATTTTACTGCTAAATTTTTTATTTAATAGGTTTGATAAAAGAAACCGTTACAAATTAATTCGTTTTATAATTATAACACTTAGCTTGTGGAGTTTTGCCTTAGTAACGGGCTTTTCAGCACCAGTATTACGAGCAGTTATAATGTTTAATTTATTAGGTGTGGGCACCTTGTTTTTTAGACCCAGTTCAAAAAATCAAATTAATATATTATTAGTTTCGGCATTTATACTTTTAGTATATAACCCACTCTACATTACCGATATTGGATTTTTATTAAGTTATTTTGCTTTGTTTGGCTTATTATACTTTCAACCAAAAATATCAAACTTATGGCAACCGCCTCATTATATTTTAAACTTACTTTGGCAAAGTAGTAGTGCATCACTAGCCGCAACACTCGCCACCTTACCTATTACACTTTATTTTTTTCATCAATTTCCGTTATGGTTTTTAGTGTGTAATATAATTGTAGTACCTACAACGTTTGTATTACTTTTATTAGCATTTTTATTGGTATTAAAATTAAATTTTGTAAGTGTAATTATTAATTTTTTAATGCTGTGGCTTATTAAATTTATTAATTTATTTTCACAAGCCAATAGTAGTATTGAGTTAATAGATTTTACGCCCGTTGATGTTTTATTTTTAACTGTAGTCATTATTACGATTACACTTTCTTTACAAAAACGTTCGTTTAGGTTGGTATTTACATCGTTACTACTTATTATTACTTGGCAATTAATTTGTATATTTTATAGTTACGAAAGCAAAACAAAAAGCTTAATAAGTATTTATCAATTAAATAAGTATAGCACGGCGGCCGTTAAAAATACACACACCGTTTTGGTAAACCAATTGGATACTAGCAATTACAATTTTTATATTAAACCACATTTTACAAGTTTTAATAATCCAATCATAAAAATTAGTAATTATAATTTTGTAAATTATAAAGCGCTTAATTTATTACTTTTAACCAAGCCACATTATTTGCCGGTAGTAAATTTTAAAATAGTAACAACCTTATTAGTAGCAAATAATTTTAAATTAAAAGAAGATTATTTGCAAAATTTCACTAACCTAAATCAAATTATTGTTGATGGTTCAAACAGTAATTATTCTATAAATAAAATTGAAAAATTATGCCGTAAATTTGGGTATAATTTTTATAGTACAAAACAAAACGGCGTATACATTATTAATTTATAAAAAAGCGTTTCAATTTAAATTGAAACGCTTTATTTAATGTAAACAGAAAAGGTAAAATGTATGAGCGAGTACACCTTTTGCCCTCTTATACCCTGCGCCTTACACTTTTCTTTCCCATCTTTTGGTGGTTAAGCCTGTTAAAGCCCCATTTTGCATTCACTTTAGTTTACAGCAAAACCCTGTTCGGTACTTGTGTGCTCGCCAGTGCCATCAATAAAAACAACTCTAAAATAGTAGTATGCGCCTACTTCTAAATCGCCAATAGTGGCGTGGGCTACATCGGTGGTTATACCATCTACCCAAGTGTTTGTACTTAAAGGCGCTTTGCAATACTGCCATTTGTAAATTGTTTTTTTACGGGCTTTTACTTTTAAGCCTACAGCGCCACGGTCGTTCCATTGGTATACCTCAAACTCGGCGGTGTTTTTTACTGTAGCTTTTTTCTTTACATCTAAATTTGCTAAATGTATAATGGCTTCGTTGCCATCAGCAAGGGCCTCTACATAATTTGCAAAATCGTTAAAATGTTTTAAAAAATCAGCCTCTTTATCGTGCATAAGGGCGGTTAGGTTTTTACCGCCATCTTGGGCATTGTTCCAAGCGGTTTCTAAATCATCGGTTGTTGCTTTTAAAATAGCAAGGCTTGGGCTTGGGCTACTAAAGGTGCTACTATTTGCCGTAACTTTAGTTATTATTAAACGGGCTTTGTTTATTTTTTGGGCTACTGATAATTTGTACATCAGTAATGCCACTTTTACACTATTCTTTTTCATTAGTTCTAAGTATTAAATTGTTTGCATTAAAAATGCTAAACCGGCTTTAGTGCTGTTGTATTTAAACAACTCTTTTTTTTAATTTGACCGACTGCGAAAACCTAAACCAAAATTTGCAATTTGTAAAAGCGATTTAACTTGGGCGAAACAAATTGCAACACTTGTTTTATAGTTTCCGGACGTTAATAACGTACTACGGAGTGTTTAAATACTATAACGCAACTATTGTACAAAAATTACATGCCTTAACAGGTTTTAACAATTTGCGCTGCCTTTTTAACAAAAACGGACTGTTTTTTAACATTTTGTGCTTAACGGTAATGTTTGCCTGTTAGCAAATAATAACTGCCTGTTAGCATTTAATGTTTGCTTGCTTAACGGTAATGTTTGCCTGTAAGCAGATGATAACTGCCTGTTAGCATTTAATGTTTGCTTGCTTAACGCTAATGTTTGTCTGTTAGCAGATAATAACTGCCTGTTAGCATTTAATGTTTGCTTGCTTAACGGTAATGTTTGCCTGTTAGCAAATAATAACTGCCTGTTAGCATTTAATGTCTGCTTGCTTAACGGCAATGTTTGCCTGTTAGCAAATGATAACTGCCTGTAAGCAGATAATGATTGCTTGCTTAACGGTAATGTTTGCCTGTAAGCAAATAATAACTGCCTGTTAGCATTTAATGTTTGTTTGCTTAACGGCAATGTTTATGTTTGAGTACACAGTGTTTACCTGTTAGCACTTAATGTTTTATTATATATTCTATTAAATTATAAAAACAGAAAATGAATGTTTGACAAAATTTAGGTTTGCTAATTTTAGCTAATATTTTTTGGTAAGGCAACGTTAATCATTTAATATACTATCATTTAATTTAATTATTAAAATATTTTGAGGTTCTAACTCTAAAACATAACACAGTTTTAAAAGAGTAAGTAATGTAAGGTTAACTTCACCAGCCTCTATTCTCCTTATTTGTTTTTCATCGGTATTTAAGTGAATAGCCAACTGTGTACGAGATAATTTTTTTGAATGTCGTTGTTTAAAAAACAAAGTACCAACCTTTTTAAGTATCAAATCTTGCCTTTTATTACGCACAATTTAAATTTGCGTTATTAAAAAAAATTAATTCGGACATTAAAGACCGATTATGTATATTTACCTAAATTTTTAAAAACCAAACTATTTTTATGAAACAAAAACTATTAATTTTAATGCTATGCTTAGTAAACATAATAAGTAGTAGTGCACAAACGTGCTAAGCGCCCATACAGCTAACTGTAAACACAGGGTTTACGCCTAAAGACTCGACCAAACTGGCAAAAACCTATTATAAGTTTACAGCAACAAGCACACAGCACGCTGTTAAATTTTGGATAAAGGGTACTAATTCTCCAATTAAAAAAGCAGCTATTAATGTTTATAATAATAATTGTGCCAGTTTAGCTACAAATATTATTACTTCTTTTTCAAGAGTGAATAATGATACTATCTATGTTGATATACCATCGCTTTCAGTTGGTACAGCTTATTTAATCGAATTAACTAATTATACTTCCTTGTACTTGTTAAATAGAATAAGTATTGGAAATACACTTATAACTGGTATTAGCTCAACCTCATTAACCTGCCCATCAGGAACTAGTTGTCCTAATCCAAATAGTTGTGATTTGGTTTGTAACGGAAGTTTTGAGTGTTGGTATCCTGCGAGTTACCCTGTTGGATTTGATGGTATATCTGATTTAATTGCTTATAATTGGAATACACCTAATGCAACAACAGCTGATTTATTTTCTACAATCCTTCCTGTAGGCACAGGCGTGAGCTCTCCATGTAATGTATGTGGATTTCAACCGCCACAATTAGGTAATAGTTATGCAGGTATTGTTTGGGCAGTACTTCCCCCAAGCGCTCCATGGGAACCAAATTATACAGAGTATATTCAAACAAAACTTACTAATACTTTAACCCCGTCACAACCTTATACTGCATCTTTTTATGTAAGAAAAGGCGACAATAATCCTGGTTTATTAGGAATTAGTTCAATAGGGATATACCTTACAACTACTGCGTTATTAAGTGCTACCAGTCAATCAATGTTTCCTAATACACCTACGGCAGTCGAGACTAATACAAGTTTATTAAATAATAGTTATGCTTGGCAAAAAGTATCATTGACTTTTACGGCTGCTGGAGGAGAGCAATTTTTAACTATTGGTAGACCTGTTGGTACAACAACAATAGCAATTTCAACTTCTACTTATGATTGTTATGGAAACTTAAATGATGCCCATGATTACTTATATATTGATAACGTCTCTTTAGTACCTACTTTAAGTGTAACAGCAAGTTCAAATTTTTCGGTAAGCTGCGCTGGCTCCAATGTAAATTTAAGTGCTAGTAGCACTATTGCTGGTACAACCTTTACTTGGATGCCGGGTAATTTAATAGGCGCAAACCAAACAGTAGCGCCAAGTGCAACTACTGTGTATACAGTTACTGGTTCTGTACCAGGTTGCGTTGGCACAAGTACTGCTACGGTTACAGTATCGGTTACTTCTCAAGTTATTACAGCAAGTGCCAGTTTATCCTCTTTATGTATAGGGGGTAGTTCGGTATTAAGTGCTACTGCAACTATTAATCCTGCAACATTTACTTGGATGCCGGGTGGTTTGGTTGGCACACCTCAAACAGTTACCCCTACTATTACTACAACCTATACGGTTACTGGTACATCAAGTAATGGTTGTACATCAACAAAAACATTAGTTGTAACTGTTGTTAATCCTTCAGCAACGTTCACCTTAAGCTCTGCAACAAACGTTATTTGTACTAATTTTGGTGCTTCATCAAATACTTTAACGGCATTAAGCGGTACAAGTTTAAACTATACTTGGTCGCCCGGCTCCTTAACTGGTTCGGTACAAATAGTTTCTCCAACAGTTACTACAACTTATACGGTAAATGCAAATACATCATCGGGCTGTATAGCAACAAATACGTTGGCTGTTTATGTTCAAACAGCTTGTTGTACGGCAGGCAAAGGCGTAACCACATTTACCTCTAACTACTATACTGGAGGTACATTTACAGGTAACATGACAATAAACGCAGACATTACTTTTGGAGGTACTGCAAACCTTCCAACTTTTCAAGATGGTAATTTTTTAATTGCACCAAATGTTCAGATTACAGTACTGGGCACAGTTGGCGACTTTCAAATATTTGGTTCACATTTACGAGCTTGCGGTGCAACTATGTGGAAAGGGATTGATATTAAGGATGGTTCAAGGATTTTTGCAAGTTTGAGTGCTAATAATTCCAACTTAATTGAAGATGCTATTACTGCTGTTAATTTTAATTCTATTACAAACGCTTCGCCGAGTATCCCTCTTGAAATTACCAATACTATTTTTAATAAAAATTATATTGGTATTAACGTAAGTGGTGCCAATACTACTACAGTAGCTATTTATTACCTTTCTAAAAATGTATTTACAAGCCGAAACTTTACATATACTTCAAATAGTTGGCCAAGTGTTGCTATTTCGGGTACTGGATTAAGAACGGCCAATAACCCTACCACAGCAATTGCAGCACCTTATAGTTTACAAAGTGCGGCAGTAACTACTTTACTAGCTCCTTATAATTCTCAAATTGCTCGCACAGGAATTCAAATGCAAGATGTTGGTAATGGTACAGCAAGCGGCTATACGGTTGCTGCTATAGGCGTTACAACCTATTCCGTGTCAGATTACAATTTATTTGATAATTTACAATACGGCATTGATGCCACCAACAGTAGTGTAAATAGTGTAAATAATGTTTTCCAAAATATTAATCGCCAGTACATTTGCCCATTTTTATGCTACTACGATGGAGGAAGTGCTATTAGAAGCCAAGTTACCACCACCTTAAATGCTCGCTTAAATTTAAGCACCACAGGCACAGGAAGTACAAGTGTAGATTATGGCAACCGTTTTTGGGATTGTACAAGGGGGGTTGATGCTAACAACGTGTACCAATTTAATATGGATTATGCCACTTTTAGAAGTACACAAAGTACTGCTTCGGGTACAACAGGAATAAATTCGGGTAACATAGGTGTTGGTTTAGGTACCAACCGTTTTCAGTATTACATAACACATAATGAGTTTACAAATATTAATAATGCTATTAATATACCTATTGTTGCAGGCACTTACAACATTGGTAGTGGTAACCAAACGGGTGTTTACGCTAATAATATGGTAATTAATAACAACACTTTTGGACCTCAAACAGCTAGCACAACTGCAATAGGTAGTAATTACCTAAACAATGCCATTAGTATTAGCGGTGCAAATAGCACTACTTGGCAAAATGTTGCCGGTACAAAATTATATGTTCAAAGTAATTTTTTAGACCGAGTGTATCGTGGAATTAGTTTAAACGGTATGAATGGCTACCCAAGTTTGGTAAGTAATAATACGGTAAGTTTAACAGTTGACGGTTTGTATGCTAATACGCAACAAGGTATTAATGTGGTAAATACACAAAGTGCAGTAGTGGTAACAACCAATACCGTTATGGGGGCAAGCACTACAAGTACCTTAGGCAACTTAGTATTTGTGGGTAGCAATAATGGTACTAATAGCCCAAGCATTACCTGTAATGTATTAAGCAACGCTTACCAGGGTTTTGTGTTTGATAACAACAACCCCGGCACACTTTGGAAAACAAATAAAATGAGCACCCTTGCCCGTGGTATGGTATTACAAAATGCAGGTTACATTAACCAACAAGGTAGTAATAGCAATGCTATAAATAACGAATGGAATGGTACTTGGACAGGAACTAATTATGGGACTTATACTGCCGATAACCTTACTTATGCAAATTTATCGCCTTTATATACACAATCGGTTTCTCCATATAATTCGCCTAATAGTTGGGGAAATCCTCCATCTCAGTCGTATTTTTCTGGAGGGATTTTTAATACAACTGGTAGTGCTAGTTGTGGCGGTGGCGG